>NZ_JBEOZN010000035.1:0-74907 GCF_040298085.1 Streptosporangium sp. NPDC001681
GAGATCACCACTGAGGGGAGGTACCCCATGGCTCGTTTCCTGCTACGGCGGCTCGTGACCAGCGTCGTCGTTCTGGCAGGCCTGGCCGTCGTCACCTTTCTGATGACCCAGGTACTGCCCGGCGACCCGGCCAGGACCGCCGCGGGGCGTAACGCGACCGCCGAACAGGTGGCACAGGTACGGATCCAGCTCGGCCTTGACCGGCCTCTGTGGCAGCAGTTCACGGGGTATCTGGACCGGCTGCTCCACGGCGACCTGGGCATCTCGGTGTTCACCCAGCGGCCGGTGCTCGATGACATCGCGGCCATGCTGCCCTCCTCGGTGGAACTCGTGCTCGCCGCGATGGCGATCAACATCGTGGTGGCGGTACCGCTGGGCGTGTACGCCGCCTACCGGCGAGGCCGGCCGGCCGACATCGCGGCCCGGCTCATCGCCCTGCTGGGCGCGGCGGTCCCGGTCTTCTGGCTGGGCCTCATGCTCCAGCTCGTCTTCGCCGCGGAACTCAGGTTGCTGCCGCTGACCGGCCAGCTCGCCTTCGGCCAGGAGGTGCCGAGGACCACCGGAATGACCTCGCTGGACGCGCTGCTCGGCGGGAACCTGCCCGCCTTCGGCGACGCCCTGCAACACCTGATACTTCCCGCCCTCACGCTGGCCGCCTCGTTCGTCGCGGTGGTGGCCCGCACGGTGCGCTCCTCAATGATCACCGCGCTGGACTCCGACTACATCACGCTGGCCCGGGCGACCGGCGCCTCGGAGTTCCGCGTGGTGGTACGGCACGGCCTGCGTAACGCCATGGTCCCGGCCAGCACGATTCTCGGCATGCAGCTCGGCTGGATGCTCGGCTCCACGGTCCTGGTGGAATCCATCTTCGGCAGGACGGGAATCGGCGCCCACGCGGTCGCCGCCGTCCTGCAGAGCGACCTCTACACCGTGATCGGCACGGTTCTCGTGATCGGAGTGGTCTTCGTGGTGGCGAACATCGCCGTGGACCTGATCCAGCTCTGGCTCAACCCGCGGCTGCGCAGGACGAAGCGCCGCACGGGCGAGCCGGCCGTACCCGTTCTCGCGGAGGTGAACGCGTGAGCGCCGGCGCCACGGCGGTCACCGGCGCGCGCCGCCGTATCCTGCCCCGCGTCCCGATCGTCGAGCGCGCCGCGGTGACGGTGGCCGTGGCGATGGTGCTCCTCGCCGTCGTCGGGCCGCTGATCGCGCCGCACGACCCCTACGCGGTCGACCTGTCCAAGGCCCTGCTGTCCCCCTCGGGCGACCACTGGTTCGGCACCGACGCCAGCGGCCGTGACGTGCTCAGCCGGGTGCTGTCCGGCGCGCGGGTCACCCTGCCCGCCACGATGATCGTGATCGCCGCCGCGGCGCTGATCGGGACCGTGGTCGGCACGGTCGCGGCCCTCGGTGGGAAGGTCGTCGACGAGGTGCTGATGCGGATCACCGACATCGGCCTCTCGCTCCCGTCGATCATCCTGGCCCTCGGCCTGGCCGCCGCGCTCGGCTCCGGCCTGCAGTCCGCGGTGATCGCCCTCTCCCTCACCTGGTGGCCCGGCTACGCGCGGCTGGTGCGCACGCTGGTCCGCGACGTCAAGGACGCCGAGTACGTCGACGCGGCCAGGATGCTCGGGGTCTCCAGGACCCGTCTCGTCTTCCGGCACATCCTGCCCAACGCGCTGAACACCCTGTACGTGCAGACCACGCTGGACGTCGCCGCGGTGATGCTGGTCATCTCCGGCCTGTCCTTCGTCGGCGTCGGCGCGCAGGTGCCGTCCGCCGAATGGGGGGCGATGATCGCCGCGGCGGCCAACAACCTCACCAACGGCTGGTGGGCGGTGGCCTTCCCCGGCCTGGCCATCATGCTGACCGCGATCTCCTTCAACCTGCTGGGCGACTGGCTGCGGGTGCGCAACGACCCGACGATCCGCGAGGGGGCCGGCCGATGACGGACACACCACTGCTCGCCGTACGGGATCTGCGGGCGAGCTTCCCAGGGCCCGAGGGGCCGGTCGAGGTCGTGCACGGCGTCGACCTGGAGCTGGCACGCGGCGAGAAGGTCGCGCTGGTCGGCGAGTCCGGCTCCGGCAAGTCGGTCACCGCGCGAGCCGTACTGCGACTGGACGCCGGCGCCACGCTGACCGGGCGGATCGAGCTGGACGGCACCGACCTGCTGACGCTGCCGCCGCGCCGGATGCGCGAGGTCCGCGGTTCGGGGGTCGGCCTGGTCTTCCAGGACCCGCTCGCCTCGCTCAACCCGGTGATGACGATCGGCTGGCAGATCACGCAGCCGCTGGTCATCCGAGGGGTGTCCAAGAAGGTCGCCAGGCGGCGCGGCGTCGAGCTGCTCTCCCGGCTGGGCGTGCGCGACGCCGAGCAGCGCTTCGACGACTACCCCCACCAGTTCTCCGGCGGGATGCGGCAGCGGGTGGTGATCGCCATCGCGATCATCGCGGAACCCGCGCTGCTCATCGCCGACGAGCCGACCACCGCACTCGACGTGCGGGTCCAGGCGCAGGTGCTGCGGCTGCTGCACGAACTGGCCGACGAGCGGGACATGGCGGTCCTGCTGATCACCCACGACCTGGGCATCGTGGCCGGATTCGCCGAACGGGTGGTGGTGATGCGCCACGGCCTGGCGGTGGAGAGCGGCCCGGTCGAGGAGATCTACGCCCGGCCCCGCCACCCCTACACCAGGGCGCTGCTCGCGGCCGTGCCCCGGATCGGGGGAGACCTGTCCCGGCCGCTGGCCACCATCGGCTCCGCGGTGGAGACGGCCGAGGAAGGAACGGTGAGCCCGTCATGAGCGAGCCCCTGCTGCGGGTGCGGAACCTGGTCAAGACGTTCGAGGGCAGGCGCGTGCTGGACGACGTCTCCTTCGACATGATGCCGGGCGAGGTGCTCGGCCTGGTCGGGGAGTCGGGCTCCGGCAAGTCCACCACCGCGCGGTGTGTGGCGCGGCTGACCGAACCGGACTCCGGCCGGGTGGAACTCGGCGGGCGCGACGTGCTGGCGGCCGGCCGCGGGGAGCTGCGCTCGCTCCGTCGCGAGATGCAGATGGTGTTCCAGGACCCGTACTCGTCGCTGAACCCCCGGATGACCGTGGCCGAGCTGCTCGAGGAGCCGCTCGTCGTGCACGGTCTTGAGCCGGACCGGCGCCGGCGCAGGGAGCGCGCGGCGGCCCTGCTGGAGACGGTGAGCATGTCCGCCGAGCACCTGGACCGCTACCCCAGGTCGTTCTCCGGCGGGCAGCGCCAGCGCATCGCCATCGCCCGGGCCCTGGCGGTCGAGCCCCGGCTGCTCATCTGCGACGAGCCGATCTCCTCCCTGGACGTCTCGGTCCAGGCCCAGGTGCTCAACCTGCTCCGGGACCTGCGGCTGCGGCTGAACCTGTCGATCCTGTTCATCGCGCACGATCTGGCGGTCGTCTACTACCTCTGCGACCGGATCGCGGTCATGGAACAGGGACGGCTCGCTGAGATCGGCACCCGGGAGCAGGTGTACGGGGCGCCGGAGCACCCCTACACCCGGTCGCTGCTGGCGGCCGTCCCGATCCCCGACCCCGCCGCCGAGCGTGCCCGCCGCGCGGCCGAACCCCAGTACTGAAGGAGGACCCGTGGAGAATCTGCGGATGTTCGTCAACGGCCAGGCGATGTCGGGCGGCAGCCTGAACACCGCGCTGAGCGGCGCGGTGTTCGTCGGACCCGTCGAGACCGCCCCCCGCTACCGGTTCTACTCGGTGCGCGACGAGTTCCCCGGCCTGTACCCGGTGACCTCCGACGGGCATGCCGTGCCTGGCGAGCTGTACGAGGTGAGCTACCAGATCCTGCGCGAGCACCTGCTGCCGAACGAGCCCGAGGAGCTGGAGCTGAGCGTGATCGAGCTCGCCGACGGCAGCGGATCGCTGTCCATGCGGATGCGCGACGGGTCGCTGACCCTGCCGGGGGTCACCGACATCAGCACGGCCGGCGGCTGGCGAGCCTACCTCGCGTCCGGCCGGACGCAGGGCGCGATCGGATGAGAGACGCCGAGCTGGTGGTGCGGGGCGGCACGGTGGTCGAGGCGGGCTGGTCCGCCCCCGCCGACGTGTTCGTGGCCGGTGGTGTCGTCGTCGCCCTGGCCGAGCCGGGCACGTCCGCGCCGGGCACCGCGACCGAGGTCGACGCGACCGGGCGGCTGGTCATGCCGGGCGGGGTGGATCCGCACTGCCACGTCGGCTTCACCTCCGGCGACTTCACCTCGCTCGACGACTACACCAGGTGCACGACGGCCGCGGTGTTCGGCGGCACCACCACGATCGTGGACTTCGCCATCCCACGGCCCGGCCAGGCACCCGCCGACGCGGCGTACGCCCAGCGGGCCAAGGCTGCCCGAGGGCTGTGCGACAGTGCCCTGCACGCCTGCGTCGTGGAGTGGGACGAGACCGTGCCCGACCAGCTCGGTGCGCTGGTCGCGGACGGCATGCCAACGGTGAAGATGTTCACCACCTACCGCGGCGAGACCATGGCGGGCGAGGACACCATCCTGCGGACCATGAGGACGCTGCGCGACCTGGGCGGCATGGTGGTGATCCACTGCGAGGCCAACCACATCATCGAGGACACCCAGGAACGGTGCGCGGCGAGCGGCAGGATCGGCGCCGGGCACATGGCCGCGACCCGTCCCGAACTGGCCGAGACCGCCTCGGTGGCCGAGGTGCTGGCCATCGCCGAGTCGCTGCGGGCACCGGTCTACTTCGTGCACCAGTCCACCGCCGAGGCGGTCGAGCTGGTGGCGGCGGCCAGGCGGCGCGGCGTGCCGGCGTTCACCGAGTCGGTCGCCCACCACCTGGTGCTGGACGACGGCAACTATGACGGCCCCACTCCGGAGCGGTTCGTCTGCTGCCCGCCGCTCCGCTCCCGCCAGGCCGTCGACGCGCTGGGACGCCACCTGTTCACCGGGGAGATCACCACGATCGGCAGCGACCACTGCTGCTACGACGTGGCGCAGAAGGAGTCGCGGCGCACCGACGTGCGGGCCATGCCCAACGGCCTGCCCGGGGTGGAGACCCGGCTACCGGTGATCTTCTCCGAGTACGTCGCCGGGGCCGGGCTGCCCGCCACCCGGTTCGTCGAGCTGACCGCCGCCAACCCGGCCAGGACCAACGGCCTGTACCCGCGCAAGGGCACGCTGATGCCGGGCTCGGACGCCGACATCGCGATCTGGGATCCGGCCGCCCGGTGGCGGGTGAGCGCCGGCGACCTGCACATGGCGACGGACTACACGCCGTATGAGGGCATGACCCTGACCGGCAGGCCGCGGACCGTCCTGGTCGGCGGCCGGGTCGTGGTCCACGACGGCATCCTGGCCGACCCCGTCCCCCGCGGCCGGCACCTGCCCGCCGGACCGATCTCGCTCACCCCGGCACTGGGGCGCACGGCCCCGTGACGACGGCGCCCCGGCCGGCAGTCGCCGGCCGGGGCGATCCCATCGGCATCGGCGGAGGACCCGGTGGCGCCGGACAGGGGCGTCGAGTCCCGCACGTTGGCCAGGGCCGTCCAGTGGTATGTTCGGCGGCGCGTCCTTCTCAGCGGTCACCGTACCGTCGTGTTCACCTGATCGGCACCGAAGCGGTCGTCGGGGCGATCGTCGGGGTGTACCGGAACCCGGTCGGCGAAACCCAGGTCGGGGTCCCAGCGTAGGGAGACGTGGCCGCCGGGAGTGCGGACGCTCAGCCGTCCGCCGGACCGGGCGACCTCGGGGTCGCCGGTGCCGGGCACGATCAGGGTGAGTACCGACTCGGCGGGCGGGGACAGGACCGTCGTCGCCTCGGCCTGCCTGAGGTAGCCGAGGGCGATCGTCTCGGTCCGCACGGTCTGCCCGCCGAGCGGCCGGCCCGAGGGCATCGCGAGTTGGAGCAGCGTCACCCGCCACTCCCCGTCGGCCAGGACCACCTGGCCGTCGCGGTTGGAGACCACCGTGAGCGAGGGGGCGAAGTGCCACAGGTTGCGCAGCGCCGACCCCGCCGGGACCGAATCCAGCACGGCCATCAGGTCGGCGCCGTGGCCGACCAGGACCGACCGCGTACGGCTGACGCCGTACGCGGTGTCGGTGAACCGGTAGCACTGCCGCGCCGGGGCGACGGACGAGCTCACCAGGCGCGTCGCCGTCCCCTCGCGGAGGTCCGCGTCCACCACGACGGGCACGTTGTGCGCCTCGGGGGAGATGGTCCACCTTCGGTAGCCGGTCCGCTCGTAGGAATGGAAACCCGCCTCAACCAGGATGTCCCGGCCGTGGGCGTGGTAGGTGACGCCCAGATGGTCCTCGTGACCGTGCAGCCGGCGGCCGGTACCGAACCTGATCGAGTAGAAGGCCGACTCCGGGTCGTCCCATGCCGTCCTGCCGAAGACGTAACCGTCGTCGAACACCTGCACGGTGTCCTTCCCATGCCGGAAACCGCTCGGGCGCGTGTCGGCCGGGCTGTCGCCGATCGGCACCAGGCGGCCGTCGGGCTGGGTGGCATGGCTGATGTAGGTCTCCAGCGAGTCGCGCCGCGCGACGAGCCCCGCGGGGACCTCGGCCCCGGACGCCCTGATCGCCTCGATCGCGGTGCCCAGCCGCCGGTGGACGTATATCCCGTATCTCGGAGCCTGCTCGTGCAGCACGCCCTGCGCGTCGATGGCGAGTTCCGCCGAGTCGGTCATCCGTCGGACGGCCAGGTCCTTCCACCGCTCCTGGCCGAGACGGCAGCCGACCGTCAGCAGCGCGATGTCCTGGTCCAGGCCGTGGTTGTGACCCCGCCGGTAGAGCGCGGGGTCGGACAGGATCTCGGCGTGCTCGACCAGGCTCTTCGACAGCCAGTCGTCGCGCACGTGCGCGCTGAGGCAGACCAGGACCGGGGCGCGTAGCGCGACCGGGTGCTCGGCCCAGGCCCAGGGACTGATACCGGTCGCGCCACGGGGATTGGCGCGCGCCCAGTCCTCGGCGATCCAGGTGGCGCGGTCGAGGTACTCCGCCTCGCCGGAGCGCTCGTACTCGGCGATCAGCCCTCCCATCCACCGCAGCGCGTGCAGGTTCAGCGTCCAGGAGCGGTTCCGGTGCGGGTCGATCCGCCAGTCGATGTCGGTGCCCAGGTCGACGGGGGGCAGGCCGACGAGCCTGACCCGGCCCGCCATGACCTCGGACACCTTGATCGCGGGAAACCGGTCGGCGGGGCAGATGATCGGTCCTTCGCTCGTCGCCAGGGAGGGCGCTCCGGGACGATTCCTGATCAGGTCGAGCGCCGTACGGGCATGCCAAAACAAGCGATTGCTCCAAAGGATGTCTCGGGCGACCCACGCGCGCACTCGTGAAGGCACTACGAGGGCGAACGGGTCGTCAGCGTGAAGGCGTGGTTCCCCCCGGCAACCCGGGCGGGCTAGGGAAGTTCGGGAACGGCGGGCCGCTCATCGGTCCAGCCCGCCTCCAGAACCAGCTCGACCTGCTCACCCCTGACCCCCGGCCGGCCGGTGACCGTGGAGGAGAGCACCTGGGAGCTGTCCGGATCGATGATCAGTGTCCGCTGCACGGCCGCGCCGTTCCGCGCCCCGGGAGGCTGAACGGTGAAGGAGAACCCGTCTCCCGCCCGGCCCCGCTCGTCCGTGGCGCTGCCCAGATACCGGATGTTCGGCAGCTCGGCCAGCGCACGGTAGGCGGCCGCGCGCACGTCCGGCGGCGACGGCTTGCTCCACAGCAGGCCGCTGAGCGCGTCCGCGACGACACCGTCGATGGTGCCGGCCGGAACGTCGCGCACCGCCTCGGTGACCCAGTCCCGCAACGCGGCGGGGGTGACCGGGAGCCTCTGGAGCTGCTCGAAGGTCATCTCATGACCGGCCATGCTGAAGGGCACCCTGCCGGTGATGGCCCTGAGCTCGCCCTTCTCCGGCGAGGTGGAGAGCACCTCCCCCTGGCTCGACCACTCGGTGGGGGAGCCGTCGCGACGCCAGGCCTCCTCGTCGGCCGCGCTTCCCGGGCGTGCCCCCAGCGCCCGGGAGGCGGACCAGACCCGACCGTCCCTGGCGACCCACTGCTCGGTGAGCCGTGACTCCACCACCCAGTAACGGTTCGCCCCCCTGCCCAGCTGCTCCGGGTACGTCTGCCGGTGCAGTTTCCTGACGCGCCAGTAGGCGTTCGCCGACGCGGGGTCCGACTCGGCGGTGGTCGCCGCCGCGAGCAGGACCGATCGCCCGGAGATCGTCGCGACCCGGTTCGGCGCCTCCGCCTCCCCGGTCAGGCCGGGAACCGCGATCGCCACCGCCACGGCGGCGGTCGCGAGGCCGGCCACGGCCGCGGTCCATGACAGCCGCCACCGCCGCCTCCTGGGCTCGCCGGTCAGCAACCCGCGCACCCTGGCCTTGAGGAGCGGATCGAGCCGCGGCTCGCCGTACAGCTCGCGGACCGTCTTCAGCTCATCCACGATCGGCCTCCTCGGACTCCAGCATCGGGTTGGTCTCGCCCAGCGTGGCGCGCAGCTTCTTCCTGGCCCGGTTCAGCCGTGAGCCGACCGTCCCGTACGGGATGCCCAGGGCGGTGGCGATCTCCTCGTGGCTCAGCCCGGCCAGGGCGACGAGGAGCAGGACGTCGCGATCTCGCTGGTGGAGCCCGGCCAGGGCCGCCGCGAGACTCGGCCGCAGGCTTTCCGCGCTGACTCGCACGGCGACGTGCTCCTCGTGCCCCGGGGTGTCCGGGTCGGGGCCGTGGCGCCCGAGTGCGCGCAACGTTCGCACCTCGACGCGGCGGTGCCTGCCGATGAGGTTGGTGGCGATGCCGTACAGCCAGGCCCGCACACCGGCCCGCGACGGGTCGTACTGCGCCCGCTTGCGGAACGCGGTGAGGAACGTCTCCGCGACGATGTCCTCCGCGGCGTCGGCGCCGAGCCGCTGGGCGACGTAGCGGTGGATCTCGCCGAAGTAGGTGTCGAAGATCGCGCTGAACCGCTCGGACTCGTCGAGGGAGAGCCGGACGACCTGGGCGTCCTCCGCCGGATGGGCGGCCCAGGACATCGCGGTCACGATGGTCTTCCCGTCATGTGCAATCCTTCGAACGCGAACGGCGGTCCCTCTCTATCGCCCGATCCGCCGATTCGCTTTCACGGTCCGGATCCGCGCGTCGCGCCCGGCGTGGTGAGCCCCGCGCGTGGGGCGCCGGGCTCGTGTCGCGATCGGGGGGGACGGGGTCCGCCGGACAGCGGAGCGCCGATAGGCCATGAGGAGGACGACGCGTGCCGCGTCGTCGCCTAGCGTTCCCGGCCTCATCCCCGCCCGCCCCGGTGCGGGCCGGAACGCAAGGGAAGATCTCATGCCATCACTCTCCAATCCACTCGGGTTCCGCAGATGGGCGGCGGGGGTGTGCCTCATCGTCGCGCCACTCCTCTACATCGCGGGCGCCATCGTCGACCCGGCCCTGCGGCAGGGCGGTGACACCACCGGCGTCTACGGCAGGTATCCGGAGCAGGTCTCGGTCAGCGCCTCGCTGCTGCACTGGAGCTGGGTGCTGATGATCCCGGGAATCATCGGGATGATCCACCTCATCCGGCACCGGGGAGTCGTCTTCGGCCACCTCGCCGGCGGTCTCGCGCTGCTCGGCGTGGTGAACTTCTCCGGGCTGATGCTGGTGGACTTCTTCTACTCCCGGCTCGAACGCGCCCTGGGCGGGCGGCAGGGCGAGATGCTCGCCGAGCAGGCGCTCTCCGATCCCGGCGCCACCTTCGGGTTCCAGATCCCGGGTTTCCTCGGGCTGCTCGGCCTGTTCCTGCTCGGACTGGCCCTGGCCTACGCCGGCCACGGGCCGTGGTGGGCACCCTTCGCGATCATCGCGGGCGTCTTCGGAACCCTGATCTTCCCGATCGGCACGGTCGTGGGCGGCCTGCTCTACCTGGCCGGTTCCGGGGGGATCGGGCTGCGGATGCTGCGGATGAGCGACGCGGAGTGGGCCGGGCGGGAGGCGGCTCAGCCGGTCGTCGCCGAGGCGTCCAGCGGGAATCGGGCGACCACCCGGTAACCGCCGCCGGGGACGGGACCGGTGGACAGCTCGCCACCGTGCATCGCGGTCCGCTCGCGCATCCCGACCAGACCGTGCCCACCCGGGCGCTGCCCGTCCGGGCGCTGCCCGTCCGAGCCGCGCCCGCCCCCGGTGCCGTCGTTGGTGATCTCCACATCCAGCCCGGTCAGGCTGTGGGCGATGACGACGTCGGCACCGGCGGCGGGGGAGTGCTTCAGCACGTTCGTCAGAGCCTCCTGGATCACCCGGTAGGCGGAGAGCGCGAGTCCCGGCGGCAGGGGGCGCGGCTCGCCGGTGATCCGGAGGCGGACGTCCACCCCGGCCTCCCTGACCTGCGTGACCAACTCGTCCAGCCGCTCCAGGCCCGGCTGGGACGCGCCGGGGTCCGGGTCGCCGGTGCCGCGGAGCACCCCCAGCATGAGCTGGAGCTCCTCGACCGCCTCGCGGCCGGCCCGCTCGACCCCGAGCAGCATGTCGCGCTCCAGCTTGTGGTCCTCGCCGAGCCGCATCCGCACCCCGCCGGTGTGCAGGGTCATCACGCTCACATTGTGCGAGACGATGTCGTGGAGCTCCCTGGCGATCCGGGTCCGTTCCTCCGCCACCGCCAGCCGGGCCCGCTCCTCGCGCTCCATCTCCAGGCGGATGGCGCGTTCCGCCAGCCGCAACGTCCGGTCGATCTGGTGACGCAGCAGGATGCCGCTCCCGTACGCCACGCCCATGAAGACGGCGGTGATCATGACTTCGGCGATGTCGTTGCTCTGGAACACCTGCATCTGCAGGCCGACGTACGCCGCCAGCACGCACGCCAGCCCCGCGAGCCCGCGGCGGCTCCGCAGCTCCGCGGCGCTGGCCACGGTGTGGACCAGGATGAGCGTCGAGTAGAAGTGCCAGGCGGCGTAGTATTCGTGGCCCGCCACCGCCCGCACGGCCAGGCCGATCGAGATCAGCGCGAGGAGCAGGGTCGTGGGGAACCTGCGCCGGAGCAGCAGCAGCGTCCCGGTGACGACCACCCCCACCGCCAGCGGCACCGGATCGCTGATCTGGCCGGGCTGGGAGCCCTGGCGGCCGAAGGACTCGACGAGGCCGGTGATCCCCACGGCGAGGGAGAGAAGGAGATCCAGCCGGGTCGGCCGCCAGTCGCCGAGCAGTCTCCTCAGCACGGCAGGCCCTGCTGCCCGGGTCGCACGACCCCGGCCTCGTAGGCGAACACGACGGCCTGGATCCGGTTGCGCAGGCCGAGCTTGTGCAGCAGCCGGGCGACGTGGGTCCTGATGGTCGCGTCGCCTATCTGGAACTCCCGCGCGATTTCGAGGTTGGACAGCCCTCGGGCGAGCAGGCGCAGCACCTCCAGCTCACGCGGGGTGAGGGTGGCCAGTTCGGGCGGCGCGACCGGCTCGTGGCGTGCGGCGAACGATGCGATCACCCGCGTGGTGGCCGCCGGGTCGATGAGCGCGTCGCCGGCCGCCACCACCCGTACCGCCTCGATGAGCTGCTCGGGGGGCGAGGTCTTGAGCAGGAAGCCGTTCACTCCGGCACGGAGCGAGGCGTGCAGGTTCTCGTCGGTGCCGAAGGTGGTCAGCATGACGATCCTGGGCGGATGCGGGTCCGCGAGCAGCCGCCGGGCGGCGCCCAGACCGTCCAGCCGGGGCATCGCGATGTCCATCAGCAGCACGTCCGGTCGCAGTCGCCGGGCTACGGAGAGGGCCTGGAGCCCGTCGGTGGCCTCCCCGACGACCTCGATGTCCGCGGCGGTCTCCGCGACGAACCGGAGCCCGGTGCGGATCATGGCCTGGTCGTCCGCGATGACCAGCCTGATCCTCGCGAGACCATTTGTCCTACCAGGCATGCACGGCAGACTACCGAGGTCGCCCGCCCGTCGGCCACTCTGCCGGTACGAGACGCGGATGACCGGCCGTCCGCCGTATGGCGGACCCGGGCTCCGCCGCATAGCGGACGGCGCGCGCCTGGGATGGGTATTCGAGCCGGCCTGGCGGACGGGATTCACCGGACGTGTCATGTCGGCTCGGACACGACGGAGCCATGCGGAAGCGTTGTGCGGGTGTCAGCGGCAGGTCGCGTCCCGGGTGGAGTCCGCTTGGCAGTATCTCCGAGCGAGCACTGCCGGTTGCCGGCACCGCCCAGGGGTCCGCCGCTCGGTGAGTCGCCGAGGCCCGGCCGAGGAGCCGGTGCCGCTGCTCGCGGTGATCGCCGATCCGGTGAGGTGACGGCGGCGGTACCGGCCGAACTGAGATTCATCTCAGGTTTGATCACTGTTCATTTAGGTGTTATCCCACGGTCCTTCTTATGATCAACCGCTATGAAGACTGACGCTGGGAACAATCTCCGCAACCGGCTGCTGGGCGCGACCGTGTCGCTGGGCGTGGGTGCCGGTGTCGTTGCCTGGCTTTCACCGGAGGGCACGGGCGGGGCCGGTCCGGCGAAGGTCGTGGAAGGCGCCTCGGCCTCCGGGTACCGATCGGTGACCGAGGCGGTGGCGAACGCGCCCTCGTGGGCGAGCACGGCGATGGAGATAGCCACCGACGGCACCCTTGTGCTCCTCGGGCTGATCCTCGTCCTAGTGTGGTGGACCGCCCTGCGCCGAGGGGACGTACCCGGTGTCGCCGGAACCGTCATGATCGGCGTGGGCACCGTCGCCGCCTATGCGATCAGCGAGACGGTGAAGCTGATGGTGATCGAGGAACGCCCCTGCCGGGTGGTGCCGGGAGCCGCGGCGGCGATCGCGGAGTGCCCGGAGGTGGGGGACTGGTCCTTTCCCAGCAACCACGCCACCCTGGCCGCCGGACTCGCGGTCGGGCTGGCCCTGCTCCGTCCCCGCCTCGCCGCGGTGACCCTGCCGCTGGCCGCGGTGGCGGCGCTGCTCCGGGTGATGGTGGGGGTCCACTACCCGCACGACGTGCTCGCCGGTGTGATTCTCGCCGCAGGCGTGGTGGTGGCGGTGCTGCTCGCGCTCACGTCGCCGGCGCTGCGGCTGGTGTCGCCGCTGATGGAGCGCCTGGGCCGGAACGATTCCGACCCCGAGGACCGGTACGGTCGCCGTCCGGCCGCCCCCGCGGGCAGGCACCGAGCCGGACCTTCCCTCCAGCACGGGCAGCCGGTGGGGAATCTGCCCGCTGAGCCACATCACTTCCGTCCTTTCCGGGCCGACCTGCCGCAGACATCGGACAACGGCCAGCACAGCGGACGCTTTTGATCCCGTTTCGATGCCGGACGTTTTGATCCGAGGCCGAAGGAGCCGTTGCGCGACGTTGAACATCCGTTTCCGGGATGCGCGAAAGGCCGGAACTACGATGGGAACGGTGGTCGCGCGGGGATTCGCCGACCTCTCCCGCGTGGTGGGCGGACTCGAAGAGCCCGTACGGAGTTCGCCCTGAGTCCCGCGGGCGATCACACGGACCGATGGGGAAGGCTCCGATGGACGAGGCCGGGCTGCAGAGGCTCGTGGACCAGGTCGTGCTCGACCTGGGGGGTGCCTTCGGAGCGGCGACGGTCGTGCTCGGAGACCGGCTGGGCCTGTGGAAGGCGATGGTGGGGGCGGGCCCGCTCAGCCCCGGTGACCTGGCCTGGCGCACCGGCACCAACGAGCGGCTCGTCGCCGAATGGCTCGCGGCCCAGGCATGTGCCGGATACGTCCGCTACCAGGACGGTTCCTACACGCTGACCGATGAGCAGGCGACGGTGTTCGCCGACGAGACCAGCCCGGTGTTCATGACCGGGCTCGCCGAACTGATCTCCTCCGTCTACCGCGACGAGGCCGGGATCGCGGAGGCCTACCGGGGTGCCAGGAGCCTGGCCTGGCCCGATCACGACCGGGCGCTGTTCAACGGCACCGAGCGGTTCTTCCGCCCCGGATACGCCGCCCACCTGCGAGACAGCTGGATTCCCGCACTCTCGGGCGTCGAGGGGAAACTGACCGCCGGGGGCCTGGTGGCCGACGTCGGCTGCGGGCACGGCGCCTCGACCATCGTGCTGGCGGAGGCGTACCCGAACTCGCGCTTCACCGGCTTCGACGCGCACGTGCCCTCGATCGTGCGGGCCCGCGAGCTGGCACTGCAGGCCGGGGTCACGGACCGGGTGAGTTTCGAGACGGCCTACGCCGACGACTATCCGGGGACCGGCTACGACCTGGTCTGCCTGTTCGACTGCCTGCACGACATGGGCGACCCCGTTGCCGCGCTACGGCACGTGCACTCCACCCTGGCACCCGACGGCACCGTGCTGCTGGTCGAGCCGTTCGCGCACGGGCGGCTGCCGGACGACCTCAACCCGGTGGGCCGGCTCTTCTTCAACGCCTCGGCCACCATCTGCGTACCCAACGCGCTCGCCCAGGGCGGCACCGAGGCCCTGGGCGCGCAGGCCGGGCGGGAACGACTCTTCGAGGTGGCCCGGCAGGCGGGTTTCACCCGGCCCCGCCAGGCGACCGCCACCCCGTTCAACCTGGTCCTGGAACTGAAACCGTAGCGGCCGTCGGTCTGCGCCGGCCCCCGCGGGTCAGGACACCCGGGATGAGGCGGCGGTCCAGGTGTCGCAGGCGGCGGGGGAGAGGGCACGGTAGCCGCGTTCGAACCAGCGGACCCGGTTGGCACCGCTGCCGTGGGTGTGGCGCTCACCCTCGTCACCGCTGGCGCGGAGCGTCTCGGACAGTGCCTTCCAGTCCTGCTCGGTACGCGGCAGCGAGTCCCGTACGCTGCCCAGGAACACCCCCGACAGGCAGTCGGCCTGGAGCTCGTAGCGGCGGCGGAGTTCGAACTGGCGGGGGAGGTCGGCGTGGGCGCGCCTCTCGTAGCGGTCCCAGACGCCGGTGAGGCTCTGCAGGTGGTGGCCGTACTCGTGGGCCGCCACCTTGAAGGGGTACAGGTCGGTCCGATCCTCGATCCAGGCACCGGTGAGCGGGAACACCAGCGTGGCCCGTTTTGTGCAGTAGAAGGCGTCCGCGCCCTGGGGCCAGGGTATTCCGCAGACGCGCCGCGCGGGCTCGGAGTAGAGGCGGACCGTGGGCGTGCGGAACCGCAGCCCGGCCCGAGCGAAGTGGGCGGACCACGAGGTGTTCAGACACTTCATGACCGCGGTGAGGTACTCGCCCGGCTGCGGAACGCCTCTGTCGATGAGCGGCGGCTCCGGGCACGAGGTGGCCGCCAGCCTGCCGGACTTGAGCAACGAGGGCTGGGGCGCGGTGGCCTGCTTCGGCAACGAGGGTTTGGGGGCGGCGGCCTGCGCGACTCCGGCGGGCAGGACGGCAAGACACACGGCGGACAGCAGGGCCCAGCGTCGGAGAGGTCGCCGGGAACCGGCGCGGGGCGGGAGGAAGCGCATGATCGGACAGCTTAGAACTCCCGGCGCCCTGAATCGGGCGGAACCCATCCCGTCATCCCGGTGCCGTCGTCGCCAGCCGTTCGGCGAGATCCACCATCTGCTCCATGGATGTCCTCAACCGTTTCATCGACTCCCCGAAAGCAGCCTGATCCTCGCGGTCCAGAGCGTTCAGCGCTTCGGTCGCCTCCCGCTCCATGCTCGCCAGCACCTCGGCCCAGACCTGCTGCTCTGCCGCGTCGGGAACAGGAAAATACCGCCCGGCCCGCTCGACTCCGGCGATGAGCGTCCTCAGCGCCATGACGATCCGCTCGGGCTGCCCAAACCCTTGGGCACCCATGGCCTCATCGACGGAGCCGAAATCCCTCACCAGCCCGCGGAACAGATCCATGCCACCGGCGACCCACGCGCGCCTCTGCTCCCTCCTTAACTCGGCGGATTCCACGAAGGGCGGGACCTGATCCAGAAAGTCCTCGGCTGTGAAAGTGCGAACGGTCGAAGGAGGCCCCCCGGCAGGGCCCGCCCACGTGCCGAAGAAGAACACCAGGAAGAACACCACCACCGACAGCGAGGCGACCGCCATCCGCCGCGTCCCCAGCCCTCCGCCACCCCTGGTCATCCACCATCCGCCACGAAACCGGTTCTTCCAGAGCCCGAAGACCAGAACCGTCACCGCCGCCGCGGGCATGGTCATGCCGATCAGTAACGGCACATCGACCTTGAGTACATCCCAGATCGGGGCGGGATTCCAGGAACAGGAGGACGACAACGTGTTCAACGACCCCAGGCACCCGTCGTAGGACCCGATGATCAGCGCACCGCCCAGAGCCACCGGCGACGCCAGGCCCCCCGCGATCAGACCCGTGACCATCCGGTAACGGCGCGCGGTCCAGCTCACCAGTGCCGCGGCCACGACGACACTCGTCATCAGGGCGGCGAACAGCAACCACAGGTAGACCGTCGTGTACTGCGCCGCCCCGGTGAGCGAAGGCGGCTGCCAGGAGTGCATGTAGGCCATGGCGGCGATCATCACCCCCCAACCGGCCGCCGCTCCCGCCACCGCCGCCCACAGCAGCCGCAACACCGAGGGACGATCGGTCAACGGATCCGGACGCCAGACCAGAGCAAGCAGCGGGTAGAACAACAGCACCCCGGCGCATGCCCGCCACAGGGGATCGAAGGCCACAGTGATGAGATGTGGGAACACCTCGGACACCGCGGACAGCACCACGCCACCGGGTTCGGCGGGTCCGCCGAAGGACCGCAGCCAGTCGAGGAACACCGCCGGCGAGAACGGCTCACCCAGTAGCAGTAGGGAACCGTAGCTGTGCCACCACGACAGCCAGGCGGCCGTGACGACCCATGTCGCGACCGTCGCCGTCAGCAACACGGGCCGGAACGGGCGATCGGCGGTTCGGGTTCTGACCCACAGCCCCACGCATTCCGTACTCCACCAGCAGGTCACCACCGCCGCGACCGGCAGGACGAGCAGGACCTCGGGCGCCTCCGGCAGCCAGCTACGCAGGTTGGTCCGCTGCAGTACCAGGGCGGCGACGAGCAGCCCGATCCCGAACCACACTCCGGCCCGCACTCCCGAAGGCGGCCGCCGCCCGGCGGCCACGGCACGGGCCGCCGCCAGCCCCGACGCCATGACGACGATGCCCGCGACGACACCCGCGACGACGAGAACGCCCACCGTCGCCATCGCCGGGTCCGGCAGGATCGGTGACAGCGTGGTCGTGGTGAGCAGCGCGGCGATCCCGGTCAGCAGCATCGGCAGGGCCAGTGAACCCGACAACGCGGTGGGATCGTTCAGCGAACGCCTGCGCCGCTCCCAGCTCGGATGCGTCCGCCACAGGTCTCCGATCATCCATCGGCGCCCGCGCGCGCGGCCGTCGTCGTACCTCGACCACACCGACTTCGACGCACCCCACCGTACGGCGGCCAGGTCGGCGTACAGCTCCCGGTTCCTGAGCAGATCGGCGCGCGCGAGGGTCAGCAGGAGCGTCAGCAGGAGCGCCAGGATCAGCGCACGCGACAGGAAGGGGACAGCACCCTGCCAGTGCACCGACCCGCCGCCGGAGGTGAACGCGGTGAACAGGAACGACGCCTTCAACGCGACATAAGGGAGAAGCACTCCCACCAGGAAGGCGCGCCACAGCGCGGTCGTCGCGTACGCCAGGCGGACATCGCCGCTCCGTACGTGCGCCAGCTCGTGCAGCACCACGGCCTCGAATCCGGCGGGGTCCGCGTACCTGCGCGCCAGCAGCCCACCGTGCAGGCGCACGACGTAGCGACCGGGACGCCCGAAGGCCACCGCGCCGGTCGTCGCGACGGCCGGATCCACCGTGAACCGCACACCCTTCACATCCGCGCGGGCCGCCAGCTCCGACAGCAGTCGCCCGAGCTCGTCCTCGGGGCCTTCCCCGACCGGTATCCCCCGGCCACGCCGTGACTTCCAGGCGGGCAGGACGAGGTACAGCACCGCGGCGGCCAGCACCACGGCGGCCGCTGCGGCCGTGGGACGCCACCAGGGTGTCGTCTCGGCCCCGAACCGGGCATAACAGATCTGAAGCGCCTCATCTTGTGTAAGGAGGACCTTCAACACCGCTGTCGCCGGGGCCTGGGAGGCGATCCCCGCCGCCAGCATGCATATCCCGAAACCGGCACCGGGACTTGTCACCATGACCGGCAGGATGGTGTCACCGATCATCGAAGCCGTACTGGCCAGCAGGAGCAGGATCAGCAACGCGAAACGCAGTGTCGTACCGGAGGTGGCCAGATCCGCGTCGGTCACGCGGTCATTCCCGGCCATCGCCGTCACCCCTCCGTCACCCCTCCGTCACCTCCGGAGGCGTCGTGTTCGGAGGAAGTTCCAGAGCGAGCCGGGCGACGACGCTGTCGGCGATCTGACCGGCGCGCTCCTCGGCCAGTCCCGCCTCGACCGACAGCTCCCGCACCCGAGCGTGCACCGAGGCCAGCTGCTCCCGGGTCAGCGGCAGGACCACCGGTTCGGGGGCCGGCCTGCGCAGCAGGGTCCGCAGGCGGTTCGCCACCCGCTGCCGCACTCCGTTCACCGACTCGCGTAGCACCTCGTCCACGGCGATCCAGACCACCGCGGTGACCAGGGCCGTGACCTCCTCAAGCCCGAAGCCCAGCGGCTCCTTCCGCGTCCGCGCACGCCGCAGGCGGCGCACCGCGTCCGCGTAGCCGACCGAGTTCAGAGCTCTGATCAGAGGCAACTCCTCGGGTGCCACCTCACCCACCACATCAGCCACGACACGGATGACAATCCCGCGTCCGCCGCGCAACTCGCGCGGATTCCACCCTGAATACGAGGCCATACCCACGCCGCCCTGCCTTCCCGAGCCAAGATGTCCAGATTAAGTCGCACCTTTTCGCTTGACACGCACCCGATTCTTTTCGATAGGACTTTGTGATGACCATTAATTACAGCCCTCGGTCCGCGATATGAACGCTCCGGCCGGCCGTCGCACCGGCTGAAACGAGGAGACCCATGGGTGGGGCCGTCGGGTAGGCCTCAGTGGGCGGTAACGCGGCCAAGGAACGGCCGGTCCTCGTATGGGTTTTCGGCCGGTTACGCTGGAGTTCTTCTCACCTGAATCCTGCAGTCAAAGGCGTCAATGGAGCTGATGTGTCACCACTGGACGCTGGAGTCATGCGGATTTTCCCGCCACGGAATGGCGCCCTTCCCGTGACCGTTCACGTTCTGTCTTCTTGTGCCGCGCAAGAGGGCCGGAGATCACCGGTCCGGTTACGGTGGATCAGCGCGCTGAAGCGCTCTCCCACCACCGCGCCGTCAGGCTCGCGTCCTCCGCCGCCTGGCGGGCGTTCCCCGGCGGTACGCCGAAGGTCCGTTTGAACGCGCGGCAGAACGCCGCCTCGGACCGGTAGCCGAAGCGGCGGGCGACCACCGAGAGCGGCTCCGATGTCTGCCGAAGGTGCATACGGGCCAACTGCATGCGCCAGTGGGCGAGATAGCGCATGGCGGGCTCGCCGACCAGGTCGGTGAAGCGCGCCGAGAAGGCCGAGCGCGACATGCCGACCTCCTGCGCGAGCGAGGCGACGCTCCACTGCCGTTCGGGCGCGCGGTGGATCAACGCGAGCGCCCGCCCCACCTGCTCGTCGCGCAGGGCGGCCAGCCAGCCCTGATTCGCCTCGGGCGCCGAGTCGAGCCAGGAGCGGATCGCCTGGATGACGAGGATGTCGGCGAGCCGGGTGATGACGGTCTCCCCGCCCGGTCGCAGGGCGAGGGCCTCGCGGGAGATGAACTGGAGCGTGCTGTTGAGCCAGTTGGCGTCGTCGTCCCAGGCGTCGATGTGCAGCACCTCGGGAAGCTGTGAGACGAGGCGCTGGGCCGCCACATGGTCGAAGCGCACGACACCGTAGGTGGCGTGCGTGCAATCCCCGCCGCCACCGTGGCGCATGATCTCGTAACACTCGCTGACCTGCTCGACCGGTATGTCGAAGAGCGGTTCGGTGTCGGCGTCGGGTCCGCTCCGCAGCCGGTGCGGGGTGCCGTGCGGGATCAGGGTGAGACTGCCCTGCCGGAGCAGGCGTGGCTCGGCTCCGTCGATCTCCAGCCGGCAGTGACCCGCGGTGACGACCAGCAACGTCATCGACCCGTCGAGCGCCGGTACGTCGACCCCCCACGGCGCGGTGAGTTCGGCACGGCAGTAGAGGGTGCCGGTCAGCCGGAGCAGGTGCAGGGTCTCACCCAGCAGGTCGGCGGGAGCCGGGAACGGGCGAGGGGCACTCGGCATAGCCGTCATGGTGTCACCGCTCTCGACCAGCCGTCCACAAGGCTGGACGAACAGCAAAGAGGGACGGACTTTTTTCTATTGTTAGTCCAGAAGTGCCGCACAAGACTGGACTCAACAGCAACCAAAGGAGCATCCGGAGCATGCGGCGACCCCATACCCTCGTCATCGGCTCGACCGGCAAGACCGGCCGGCGCATCGTGCAACGGCTCGCCGAGCGCGGCCACCCGGTCAGGGGCGGCTCGCGCCACCTTGACCCGCCCTTCGACTGGGAACGGCCCGGCACCTGGCCCCAGGCGCTGCGCGGCGCCGAATCCGTCTACATCTCCTACTTTCCCGACCTCGCGGCGCCCGGCGCCCCGGCCGCGATCGAGGAGCTGACCGCGTGCGCGGCCGACGCGGGCGTCCAGCGGCTGGTGCTGCTCTCCGGCCGGGGCGAGCCCAACGCGCAGCGCTGCGAGCGGATCGTCAGCGAGTCCGGCCTGAGCCACACGCTCATCCGGACGAGCTGGTTCTCGCAGAACTTCAGCGAGGGCCACCTACGGGATTCGGTGCTCGGCGGTGTGATCGCGCTGCCGGCCGGCGAGGTCGCGGAACCGTTCGTCGACGTCGACGACATCGCCGACGTCGCGGTCGCCGCCCTCACCGACGACCGTCACTCCGGCCGGCTCTACGAGCTCACCGGGCCGCGCCTGCTGACCTTCCACGAGGCCGCGGCCGAGATCGCGAAGGTCGCGGACCGGCAGGTCGAGTACGTCGCCGTCTCCCCGGAGGTGTTTCACGCCGCCCTGGAGCAGAGCGTCGGGCTCGGCTACGCCGACCTGCTCACGGACCTGTGCAAAGAGGTGTTCGACGGACGCAACGCCTCGCCGGCCCACGGCGTGCGCGAGGCACTCGGCCGCGAGCCCCGCGACTTCACCGACTTCTGTCGTACGGCCGCCGCCTCCGGGGTGTGGAGATGACGAGCCCGCCGTACCTGCCGGAGGGAGCGGTGAAGATGCGGAACGCGAGACCGCTGAGACTCGTCCTGCTCGTGTCCGGTGTGGTGGCGATCGGGATCGGCGCGGCGACACTGTTCGCGCCCGCGGCCTTCCACGGCACCAACGGCATCGAACTCGGGAGCGACGCCGGCCTGCTCAGCGAGACCCGGGCCGCGGGCGGCGCACTGCTGGCGGCCGGTGTGCTGATCATGCTCGGCGCGTTCGTCGCACGGCTGGCCTTCACCGCCACGGTCGTCGGTGCCGCGACCTACCTCGCTTACGGTCTGTCCCGCCTGCTGAGCATCGCGCTGGACGGGATACCGGCGAGCGGGCTGGTGCTCGCGGCCGCGCTGGAGATAACCATCGGGCTGGCCTGCGTCTTCGTCCTCGTGCGGTACCGCCGCCATGGCGGACGAGAGACCTCGGCCTGAGCGGTCAGTGGCGGGACAGGGTGCGGGTGATGCCGGTGGCGATGGTGGTGACCAGCACCCAGCCCGCGATCACCAGCCCGTAGGCGACCCACTGGCCGGCGCCGACGGGCTGGTACGCCTTCTCCTGCCCGAAGTCGATCACCGGGAGCAGCAGATCCAGCGCGTAGAACAGCGCGTTGAAAACGGGACCCTTGCCGGGTTCGGCGCGGGGCGGGTTGTGCACGGCGAACACGACGGCGCCGGTGACGAGCAGGGCCAGAAACCACAGGGCGGCACGGACCGGACGGTAGCCGTACCCGACCGTGACGTCCTGCAGCCATCCCCAGACCCGCGCGTGCCACGGGAGCGCGGCGCGCTGCCGCCGCTGCTTGACCAGCAGCACGGTACGGGCGTCGACGTCCTGACCCAGTCGCCGGTAGGTGGCGGCGAGCTGCTCGTACGGCTGCGGCACGTATCCGTCGGGGTCGTCCCGCAGCCAGGCCAGGCGCCGGGCGGCGGGCAGCCTCGGTTCCAGGGCCTCGTAGCCGAGACCGTCCTGGCGGCGCGGCGACCAGGTCGCGGGGTCGTCGCGGATGACCCCGATCTGGGCGTGCCGCAGGTCGACCTCGCCCTCGGGCGTCCGCTGGGGGCGCAGGTCCAGCTCGCGGGTCTGGAGTTGCCGGGCGGCCAGGGCATGGCCGCCCGGCGCGGACAGGGTCGCGTCGTGGAGGTTCAGATACCGGTCGATCCGGGTCCCGATCAGGGTGAGCTCGCCTTCCACGACGAAGCCGCGCCCGCACTCCAGGCCGGCGCCGACGCTCGCCCCGGCGAGATCGAGCGCCTGGCCGCCGGGGTTGCTCAGCCGGGCACCGCTGAAATCGGCGAACGTCCCGATGCGCGCGTCGGCGAGACGGACCGCGCCCTCGGCCCGGAACCCCTTGGTGCACGACAGCCCGCCGCCGACACTCACCCCGTCGGCATCGAGCACGACCCCGCCGGGCGCGGACAGGCTCGTGCCGGTCAGGTTCAGCGACCCCGAGACGCGCGCCTGGGAGAGATCCACCCGCCCCTCGGCGCTGAGCTCGTCCGCGTCGAAGCTCCCCTCGACCTGCAGCTCCGCGGCCTGGAGCGCGTCACCGCCGGGACAGGTCAGGTGGGCGCCGCTCAGGCTGAGCTCCCGGTCGATCCGCGAGTTGGCCAGTCGTACGGTGCCCGTCGCGGTGAACCCGGCGCCCAGGTACAGCCCGCCCTCGGCGGTGATCCTGGAACCGAGGAAGGCCATCTGGCCGGGGTGGTCGATCGTGGTCCCGGTGAAGCCGAACGGCCCGGCCACCCTGGCGTTGCGCAGGCTGACCATCCCGGTGGCCGTCATCCACCGGCAGAAGACGTTCCCGTCGGCGAGTAGTCCGTCCAGCTCCAATGCGCTCTGGTCCGAAGCGGCCAGGCGGGCATGATCCAGAATCACGGTGCCGCTCACCTTGACATTGGTGAAGCTGACCCGGCCCGCGGCGCTGAGCCTGATCGCGGCGATGCCCCGCCCTGCCTGGAGCCGGTCGCAGTCGATGTCCATGCTCCGCGCGTGGCTCAGCGCGAGACTTCCGGCGAGCTGGGTCCCGCGCAGTTCCACCGGGCCGGTGAACACGCACCCCTCCAGCCGCAGATGCCCGTCGATCTGCGCGTTGGAAGCGGACAGGCCCGGCAGGTGGGAGCCCCTGAAGCTCAGCTGCGGGCAGCGAGCCCAGTACAGGCTGGGGTCCTCCTCGAAGAAACAGGACAGGAACCGCGCGGCGTGGCGGAGGGTGGAGTAGGCCAGGTTCACCCGCTCGGTGATCCGGGCCCCCTTGATCCGGAGCGCCGGGATCCGGTGCGAGCGGGGCGGCTCCTCGCTCATCAGCAGGGCGGCGATCACCCTGGCCCGGACCGTCCGCCCCTCGTCCCAGGCCGCCCCTGCCGCCGGGTCGTCCTCCTCCGGTTTCCCGGTGCTGAAGTCGACCTCCTCCCCGAGTGGAAACGCCTCCCACACCCGGCGCTCCGCGTCGGACAAGTCCTCAACCCGCACATCGCCCCCCTTTGCCCAAACACTGCCACCTTTTGATCGTTTGCGTCCAGGAAAGGATTACCGAGGTCTTGCCGGAGTAAGGGGCAGCGGTCCCGAGAAGGTGTCTCTGCCCAGCCTGGACGCGATGACGAGGCGGCTTGTGCCTCCACTGCCCTGGCGCAAAGGGTTTCGCCCATCACCGCAGAAGCCACCATGAGCGAGACCGCTGCGAGGCGGTCCCGGGTTCCCTTTTACGACATCCAGATCCCAGGGACCTGGATGAACCATCCGCGCCCAAGAGCCTGACCGGGCGGGCGGCATTTAACCCGTTGAGTTCTCGGAGACGATCTGTAGGTTGTCAGCATGTCTTCGTCGCTTCGCCTGGAGAAGGTCACCGCGGACAACGTCGAGGCCGCGTGCCGGCTGAAGGTGCGACCCGACCAGGAGGAGTTCGTGGACCCGGTCGCGTGGTCACTCGCCGAGGCGTACGCGCAGCCGGAGATCGCCTGGCCTCGACTGATCTTCGACGGCGAGCAGCTGGTGGGCTTCGTCATGGGCTTCTTCATGGTCCGTTTCAACCCGGACGACCCGGATGACACGCCCCGCTGTGGAATCTGGCGGCTGAACATCGCCGCCGATCAGCAGGGCCGGGGATATGGCCGCTTCGCGGTGGAGTCCGTGTGCGCGGAGGTCCGCAGACGTGGGCAGACCCGCGCGACGGTTACCTGGGCTCCGGGAGAGCACGGGCCCGAGCGCTTCTACCTCCGGCTCGGCTTTCGCCCGACCGGCGAGAAGAGCGGCGATCAGGTCGTCGGCGAGCTGGCCCTGACCGGGCACCGAGATGAATTCCAGATGGGTCCGGCCGAGGTCCGCCGCCTGACGACCGAGGACTGGAGGACGTTCCGTGATGTCCGGCTCGCGGCACTGGCGGACGCACCGGAGGCCTTCTCCTCCTCGCTCGGGCGGGAACAGGCGTACGACGAGGCGCGGTGGCGTGCCGGGATGCTGCCGGAGCGCGGGGTGAAGGCGGTCGCGGTCGTTGAGGGCCGGGTGGCCGGGGTCGCCGGCGGCTGGGTGCCCGAAGGCCGGGGTGGGGCGGTCGAGGTGTACGGCATGTGGGTCGATCCGGCCGCGCGAGGCGCCGGGGTCGGTGCCCTGCTCGTCGAGGAAGTCGTCGCGTGGGCCGCCGAGCGCGGGCATCGGAGGGTCGAGCTGTGGGTCGTGGACGGCAACGACGGGGCGGCCCGGCTGTACCGGCGCCTGGGCTTCGAGGCCACCGGCGAGTCCGAGCCGCACACCAACGACCCCGGCGTCCGCGAACGGCTCATGGTCCGCGTGCTCGACGCCCGGCCCCGGGACCCTCACGGCACCTGAGGGTTCGTCAGGGCTGGGAGGCGCCGGCGGGCTCAGGCGACCGGTGTGTTGGAGAGGCAGGCACGGCAGCCTTTGTGTCAGTGGTTCGCCACCCCTCACCCGGCGCCGAGCGTCCTTTCGAAGACGGCGTAGGCGTCCGGGGTGAACAGTACGAACCGCAGGTCCGTGACCTGTGTCGGTGAGGTGCGTACGGTGCCGAGCGCGATGCGGGCGGCGTCGTCGATGGGCCAGCGGTAGATCCCGGTGGATATCGCGGGGAACGCGACGCTGGTCGCGCCCAGCTCGTCGGCGACCCGGAGCGACTCGCGGTAGCAGGAGGCCAGCAGGTGCGAGCGGTCCTCGGCGGGAGAGAAGACGGGGCCGACGGTGTGGATGACCCACCGGGCCGGCAGGTCGCCCGCGACGGTGGCGACGGCCTGGCCGGTCGGCAGCCCCTTGCCGTAGTGCGAGGCGCGCAGCTCGCGGCAGGCGGCCAGGATCGCGGGGCCGCCGCGCCGGTGGATGGCCCCGTCGACCCCGCCGCCTCCCAGCAGCGAGGAGTTGGCGGCGTTGACGACGGCGTCGACCGGCTGCGCGGTGATGTCCCCCTGGACCAGCGTGATCTGCACGAAGCCGAGTCTGCCAGCGGAACCTCGATTTCCGGCGCCGATTCCACTGGCTTGACGCGGGTCTCGGTGAGGAACTGCTCGAAGCCGACCGCCCCATCCTGAGTGGCTATTGGTTGTTCACGACTCCAGGCAGGGTCAGGTGCGCGAAGTTGCCGGGGTAGCGGGCCAGTTGCCGGGCCTGTCCGGTGTTGACGTCGACCGCGTAGGTGCCTGGGGACTTCCTGTCCCAGTAGACGATCGTGACCTCGGAGCCGCTCCGCCAGAGAGCGGTGTTGGAGACGCCACCGTCCTTCGGCAGGCCGCGGATGGCGACCTTCCGCAGGGTCCGCCCGGTCTTGGCGTCGAGCAGGGTGAACCTGTGCTTCTGGTCTTTCCGCCACTCGAAGGCGGCCACCGTGCGGCCGTCCGGGGAGAGCTCGCTGAACATGATGAACGCGCCGTCGAAGCGCACCGGCGTGCCTCCGCCGGTGACGGGCATCAGCCACAGGTCGGTCTTGACGTACCGGACCAGCGCGGCGACGCCGTCCTTGATGCTGATCGCCTCGAACTTGCCGGGCACCGACACCGTCTTGCCGGTCCGCATGTCGATCAGCAGCCCGGGATCCTTGCTCCCCTCCCGAGGGTCGAAGATCACATAGCGGCCGTCGTCGGAGAGGACGAGCATGGATCCCGCCCCGATCCGTTCCTCCTTCACCGTGACGGAGGAGGTCACCTCGGAGCCGCTCACCAGGTCGCGGACCACGTGCGCCTGGGCCTGACGGCTGTAGTAGGCGAACATGCGCCCGTCCCGGCTGATCGCGACGGGTACGGGTCGATCCTTGGTGTTCCTGACGAGCGCCTGCGGCACCCGGTAGGTCGTGCCGGTGCGGGTGACCACCCGCCACTCGATGGCGCTGCAGTCGGGTGGCAGCAGCCGCTCCGCGTCGACCTTGCACTGCGTCTGGTACGCGTGGCTGAGCGCTCCTGTCCTGCCGTCGGGCAGATCGGGCACCGCCTCCACGCTCCGCGGCGTGGCCGTGTCGCCGCCGCGCGACCCGGGCAGCGCCACGGCCGCCGTCGCCGCGCCGAGCACCGCGACCGCCGCGAGGGCGGCCAGCGTCAGGGTGGTACGCCGCCTGCGCCGGTGGCCGGCGACGGCCAGGTCGGCCAGGTCGGTCAGGTCCACCAGGGGGGCCTCATTGGCGATATCGTCCAGCGCTTCACGCAGCCTCTTCACTGGGCCACCTCCCTGATCTCGGAATCGGACAGCAGGTGCGTCAACTCGGGCGTGAGCGTGCGCAGGCGGGTCAGCGCGTGATGGGCCTGGCTCTTGACCGTGCCCACCGAGCAGCCGAGCGCCTCGGCGGTCTGCGGCTCGGTGAGGTCCTCCCAGAAGCGCAGCACGATCACGGCACGCTGCTTGGGGGTCAGCTTGGCCAGCGCCCGGCGCAGCACGATCCGGTCGAGTGCGGCCTCGTCGTAGGAGGCGCCGCGGTCCGGCGGGTCGGCGCTGGGTAACTCAAGGCGCGGCCGGCGCCGCCAGGAGATGTACTGGTTGACCAGCGCCTTGCGCGTGTACGCCTCCGGACTGCCGCCCCTGGACAGCTTGGGCCACTGCCCCGCGACCTTGATCAGGACGCTCTGCAGCAGGTCCTCGGCGAGATGGGCGTCTCCCGTGAGCAGGTAGGCGGTTCGCATCAGCGCCTGCTGGCGGGCGAGCACGAACTCGCGGAAGCCGTCGTGGTGATTCAAAGTGAGCTCCTCTCGCCCGTTCCCAACGCGACTTGCCGGGCGAATGGTTGTAGCCCTTTCTCTTTTTTCGTGTCGGAGCCACCGCTCTTCGAGGATCACCATGCGGCAGTTCGCCCGCCAACACAGCGAGTCCACAGGCCTCGGCATGCCGGTCATCGGACGTCACGGCTTGAAAGGTCCGCGGATGGGGCACTTCCGCTGAGTGTCCGTCGCAGCGGAAGTGTCGGCGGGGTGGATCTCGCGCCCCCGCTGAACCTCAGCCGGGAAGATCGTGAGGTTTCACCGGAGCGCCGGAGCGCTCGGCCACGTCGATCGCGGCGGCGGCCAGGGCCAGCACGGGGAAGATCGCATGTGACGGTACCCGGTAGACTCCCCGCTCGGGCTGCTCGACCAGCCCGGCCGAGGCCAGCGTCTTGAGGTGGTGGTACAGCTGGCCGGGGGAGGCGAGGGCCAGCTCGGCCTGCAGGTCGGCGACCGGCTTGGGCCCGACGACCAGCAACTGCAGGATCTCGAAGCGCGCCGGATGCCCGGCGGCGGCCAGCACCGCGGCCAACGGCCCGGTCGGCTGCTGAAGCAACCAGCCGGGGCTGCGGGCCACCTCCCACAGCCACTGGTAGCCGCCGAGTCTGGCCTGGCCGCCGTAGGTGATCAGGCCGGTGTCGTCGCCGGCCGCCGGTGGCTTGGGGACGGTGAGCGCGGCCTCGAGGGCGGCGACCCGCGCCTCGAGGTCCTGGAGCCGGTCGTCGACACTGGTCAGGGTTTCCTCACTTCAACGCTGCGCGGACTTTCGCGAAGAAGACGGGATCGGTCGCCATCCGCACGATGAACTGCTGATGAGCATAGCTGCGCATCCCGGAGAACCAGGTCGCCTCAGGCAGTCGCCGCAGTGCGAGGACGGTCTCGCGCGGCTTCTCACCTGGCCGGACGATGTACATGGCCTCGCTGATGACGCCGGGCAGCGCGCCCCCCTTGGTGCCGATGAGGAGCGTGCGGGGGTCGGCACCGGGCTGGCGCATCGGCCACTCCAGGTGCTTGCTCGCCGTCTTGTCCTTCCTGAGTCCGGTGAGCACTTCGCGCAGCACGCCAGGTTCGACGCGGGTCACGGTTTCGGCCCAGGCAGCCTGCTGGGCGAAGCCGGGGAGCGTGGGCCGCACCTGCGTACCGGCCTTGACGTAGTTCTTCAGACAGACGTCGGCGGGCAGCGTGCAGCCGCCGAAGGCGCGTAGTATCTCGCCGTTGATGGTACCGACGCCGGTCTGCGCGATCTTGCGCAGCGCGCCGGGGCCGAGGCGGTCGCGCAGCAGGTCGGCGGCGGCGTTGTCACTCTCCTCGATCATGGCGGAGACGACCTGGTCGAGCGTGACGCTCGCACCGGGCTTGAGCCGTTCGAGCGCCGCTTCGTGGGCACCACCATCGGTGCCGGGCAGGTGGTAGGCGTTCCACAGGGCCATGGAGACGCGTTCGCCCGGCTTGACCCTTCCCTTGCGGACGGCGTCGGCGTAGGCGGCGAGGTGGATGATCTTGGTGGTCGACGCCACAGGGGTGAGGCGATCGGCGTTGTGGCTGATGCCCCGGGTCACCAGCGCGACGTCGTCGGGGTGGGCCTGGATGTAGGCGAGTACGGCCTCAACGTCCTTGAGTTCGGCGGGGGCGGCGACGGCGCCGGTCATCGGGGCCGCCAGCACTGTGGTCAGGAGCATGCTGAGGATGGATTGCATTCCTCGATTTAACCATAAATTCGAAATTTCGGAATATCGAGTTTTGAGGCTGACGGGTAGCGGCCATGGTCACCGCCCGATGATGAGCGTCGACCGCCGACCGGTGAGGCGATGATCCGCCGGGCGCCTCACCGAGAAGTGGTCGACCTCGAAAGGGGGAGGGGCCTTCCTTGCCGGAGAGGGGTGACCGGTCATCACCTTCCTGCTCGGTGCCCTGGAGGCAGGCTGACGAGACACGACCAGGGCCGGGACGTGTCGCAGGTACGCCGCTGTCCACCGATGAAAGAGGATCTCGGACAGGCGAGGCCGACATCGCGCGATTCCGCGCCACGGTTCAACTCGGCCGTAGTAGTTCGACGAGTTCCGGGGCGATGCCGGGGAATTTCCGGTCCGCGGTGAGCAGCGCGTCGGCCCCCACCGTGCGGGCGGTCGCGATGATGAGGGCGTCCGGTACCCGGATTGTCAGGTCCGCGGCTCTGAGCAGGGCCGCGCTCTCGGCCGTCGCCTCGTCCACCTCGACGATCCGGTCGATGACGGCGGCACGGAACGCCTCAAGCATCTTCTCGGCCGCGGCCCCCTTGCGGACCGCACCGACCCGCAGTTCGCTCCAGGTGATCACGGAGACGGCGAACGAGGCCGCCTTGCCCTCCCAGCGGCGGACCGCGTCACCGGCGTGGCCGTGCAGCGCGTCGTCAGGATTGAGCAGGCCGACGATGACATTGGTGTCGAGCATCACGGTCGGCACCGGTCAGCTCCAGCTCTCGCGACTCGTCTCGACGTCCACGGCCTCGGTGAAGCCGGGGATGGTGCCGATCACCCCGTCGAGACGGCTGCGGTGTCGCCGGATGATGATCTGGCCACCCTCTTCGGCGATGTCCACCAGGTCCCCTGGGTGAAGACCGAGCGTGCGCAGGACCGCCGCGGGCAGGGTCACCTGGTTCTTGCTGGAGATGCGCGCCGGCCCCGTACGCCTGGCACGTGTTCTCTTGCCGTGCTCCATAACCTTTACGGTAGCCATCACAAGTAAAGGCTAAACGGCGTCACCTTGGGTGTGTGGGTGATTTCGAAAAGTCACCACCCCTCGCCGGTCAGGTGAACCTGAGCGTGATGGCGTCGCTGTGTCCGGACCAGTTCAACGTCAGACGCCAGCACCCCGCCTTGGGCAGGTTGACCGACGAAGGCCCGGGGCCTCCGTCGATCTCGCGGACCACCGACGTCGTCGTCCCGTCCAGCATCGCCTTGATGGTCAGCGGCCGCATCGGCTGCTGCGGCAGCCGCGAGACCCAGAGAATCTTGTTCGTGACCTCAGGGTCGGTGGAGGCCGTCAGTGGGTAGTTGAACAGCACGGCGATGATGTCGCCGTGCTCGCCGAACACGTGGGGCACGCCCGAGCCGTCATCGCTGAACCCTGTCCTCGCCCAGGTGGGCAGCGCGTCCCGGGTGACGGTGGAGACGCACGCGCCGGCCGACGGCCGGGCGTCTTCGGCTCTGGGTGCCGGACTGCTCGCCGAGCATCCCGCCGCCAGCATGACGAGTGCGCCGATGGCCGGCAGACCACATTTGATCGCGGCCATGCTCCATCCTCCACGATGTAGAAAGATCCTCTCGTGTGGATTGTCCACTGCGGACCGAAAGAAGGCCAGGGCGCTGTGAGCCCCCGGCAGGGACGCTGTCGACCAGTTCGCCGAGCACCGCACTGACGCCACCCGGCATCTCCTGGAGGAATAGTGCCGGCCGACTACGAAGGCGAACCGGCCCGGGATTGGACCTCGGAGCCGGGATGCTCGTGGCCACGGCGCCGACCGCCCAGGGGTGGGACGGAGCCCTCCCTCTGGGGCGGCCCGGCTGAAGCCGGGGTCGGGTCAGGACACGCGCAGCGCGGCGATGAACCATTCGAAGGCAGGGACACCGGGCGGAAACGGCGGCCTGCCGTTGAGCACGCCCACGAGCTGCCAGTACCGCTCCACCCGGCGGTCGGTGAACGTCTCCACCTGGTCGGCCACCCGGGTACGGTCTCCGGCGGGCAGCTCCGGATCCACGATCCGATCCAGGATCGCCCTCCCCTCGGCCGACTCGGGGCTGATGCCGTCAGCCACCGCTCTCCCGGCGTGCTCGAGGATCAGAGTGGGGTCGTACGGCTGCGGCCCGGACTCGTCGCCGGGTGTGGCGCCGGCCACCGCCATCTGGCGTACGCGTTCCTGGAAGCCGGCGTCACCCACGAGTTCGGCGAGTTCCAGCCAGGCCTCCACCTGTTCCGGGGTGGGTTCGTCCGGCAGCTCTGCCGGGATCTGGCGCATCGAGGCCGCGATGTGGGCCCCTGGCGCCTGTGGGTCGATGCCGTCGAACGTACGGTCGACGAAGTCGTCGATCATTCGCTGCCGTTCCTGAGCGGACAGGCGAATCAACTTGTGCATGAGCATCATCTCCTCGGTCGTGCTTTCCTGTTGGGCGATCGACCGCAGCACTGCCCGGCGCAGATGGAGGGAGCGGATCTGGGTGTCCAGCGCCCGCACATGTGCCCGCGCGACATCGGCCACCGTGCACTGCCTGGTAAGGACCTTCTGGACGGTGTCGAGGTCCAGCCCCAGTTCGCGTAGCGTTCGCACCAGGTCAAGCCGGGCCACCGCCTCCATGTCGTACAGGCGGAAGCCGCCCACCGACCGGCGCGTCGGCGGGATGACATCGATGTCGGACCAGAAGCGGATGGTACGCACCGACAGGCCCGTACGGTCAGCGAGCTGTCCGATGGTGAGCAGTTGGTCGCGGTCGTTCACCGCAGCAGCATGAACCCTCCAGTCACTGGAGAGTCAAATCGATTGCACGGTTCCTCGGGTCGATGGCCATCGGTCACCGAGCCAGGTCGCGGTTCCGAATTGACCTGCCCGGGCGGGAATCGGCGTACGATCCGGTTCGGCCCCGGCCCCGGCCCCGGCCCCGGCCCTTGACCGGCATCCGGCGAGGGATGGCCCTCCTCGGCAGGATCAGTGGTCCGGTGGCCGAGGACAAGGGCGCGGTGATCGCTTGATCTTGTGCGGTGGCGATTCTGTCGGTGGCGATCCGTACGGTGGCGGCGTGATCATCATTTCGGGTTGGATCAGGGTTGATCCCGGTGCTCGTGACGCCTATCTGCGGGGCTGCGTCAGCGTGGTCGAGCAGGCGCGTGCCTCGTCCGGCTGCCTCGACTTCGCGCTCGGCGCCGACCTCGTCGAAGCCGATCGGATCAACGTCTACGAGTGCTGGGAGTCCGAGGAGAGTCTCGACGCCTTCCGAGGCTCCGGGCCGAGCGACGACCAGACGGTGATGATTCGCGACGCCGAGGTGGCCCGCTACCAGATCTCCGGAGTCGGCCCCGCCTGAGTGGGTCAGCCAGGCCAGCCGGCCGGGTTCGAAAACGACTCGCGTGAGATTTTCGATCCGGTGTCCGGGAAAGCTCCATGGCGCTCGCGGTGCAGGTGGGCGAAGAAGTAACACATCCCCTCACACTCGGCATCCAGCACCGCCTTCTTCGGATCCTTGGCCACCGCGGCGTAGAAGTCGCGGCCCAGCGCGACGATGAAGCCGCGCGCATAGAGGAAACCGTCATCGGAACCGTCGGTGACCGCATGGATGTCCGCGCGGTCGATGGCATGGAGCTTGGCCTCGACCACCCGATCGAGGTCCGTCAACTCGTCCGCCGACAACCCCTCGCTGACGGAGCCGAGGTTGCTCAGGAACTCCTTCAGAGCGGCTTCGACCACGGAAAACGGCGGCTTGCCGTAAGGGTCCTCGTCGGGGGCAGGCGTCCGATGTGCCAGCTCCCGACGCGCCTGATTGACGTCCACCCCCAGCGGCGCCCAGGCCGCCTCCACCAGGCCCCAGAAACCTTCCTCGTTCTTCATGCTCATCGCCCCTCTCGTGACCAACCCTGCGAGCTGTGCCGCTCACCCAACCAGGAGGCACTGACAATTAGTGGCTCTGACCCACTCCCGATGAAGCGGTGACTTGGAGTGCGCGGATCTCGGGACGGCTATCGGTTGTGGCCCTGGCCGTCTCTGGAGAGCTGGGCGAGGAATCGCCGGACCGCGCGGGGGGTGCGCAACAGATGGGTGTCCGCGTGAGGAGCGTGCGCGGTGATTGCCTGCGTCATGCGGGGGAGGCTGCGTCGCCGGTAGGCCCAGACCCAGCGCCAGAAGTCGGCACGTTCGCGGCCTCGCCGGATCGTCCGCCAGGCACATCGTGGGAAGGAAAAGTCCAGCACGATGATGGTGTCGGCCATCCGGAGTCGCATGTCGAGGGCGTCGTCGTAGGGGCCAAGGTCGCCATCGAGGATCCAGGCGTCCTGCTGGACCAGTTCCTGTTGACGAGCCGCCCACCGGCCGGGAGCCGTCGCGGTGAGACCGGGCTCCCAAAACAGCGTGTCCAGTTCGATGACGGGCAGCTTTGTCACGTCGCCCAGGCGGCGGGCGAGGGTCGATTTGCCCGCGCCGCCACGACCGAGGATCACTACCCGTCTCACGCTCCCATGATGACCTGACGCTGGAGTCGGTGTCCTGTCTCAGGCTCGTCCATGTCGTTGATCGCGATTCCGCGGCAGAGGGCTCAAGGGAGTGGCTGCTCGATAACGATCTGGTTTGTCGAGAACCCGATCATCAAACGAACGGCCGTGCCGGACACTCGCTCAACCTCTACAACCGGACTACTGCACGGGTGTACGTCAATGCGACGGCCATGTCGGTAAGTTCCCTGGTCGGGGCGGACTGCAGAGCGACACGGACAGCCAACCGTGGCGCCGGGTAGTTGATCAAGCGCGTTCGGTTACGGGATGGTGTTCGGGTACTGATCGAACTTGCCCAGGAGGCACCATGTTGCTTGCCCGCCATCTGCTGTCTGGCGCCATCGCCGTCGTCGCCGCGAGTGCGGTCACCGCCCTGCCCGCCGAGGCCACCGTCCAGCAGCCCGCTGCCCACACTGCTGTCGCCGGACCTGCCGTGTGCGTGGACGCCAACGGCACCCGCACCAACGGCACCCCGGTGCACCTGTGGCAGTGCTTCGCGGGCAACACCAACCAGAAGTTCGTGATTGACGACGGCATGATCAAGGTCAAGGACACCCTCGGCTCCGCCACCCCGATGTGCGTGGACGCCAACAGCACGCGTACCAACGGCACTCGGGTGCACCTGTGGGAATGCTTCGCGGGCAACACCAACCAGAAGTTCGTGATCGATGACGGCATGATCAAGGTCAAGGACACCCTCGGCTCCGCCACCCCGATGTGCGTGGACGCCAACGGCGCCCGCACCAACGGCACCCCGGTGCACCTGTGGGAATGCGCGAACACCAACACCAACCAGAAGTTCGTGGTCGATGACGGCATGATCAAAGTTAAGGACACCCTGGCCTGACCAGCAGCCACGCCGGAAACACAAAGGGCCGGGACCCCCCCGTCCGCATCCTGGGCGGCGGCGCGGAGCGCTGCCGCCTGGTTGACCTGAACAAGTTTCGGCCGGTGCTTCGGAGATCGCACAGCTCGTCATGAAGTCCAATTCCGCCGGAAATTAACGGGAATTCAGGTGATATCCGCAATAGGCTCGTGGGGTGGTGCTTTCCGAGCTTCGACGTGAGATGGTGCTCGCGGCCATCGCCGAGTTCGACCAGCTGGGCCGTGACGCCTTTCTTGAGGAGTACGGCTACCGCCGGGCCATCCACTACTTCCTCGTCTACGGCGGCAAGCGGTATGACTCCAAGGCGATCGCTGGAGTCGCCTACCGCGGGGTCAGCGGCAGCCCCCTGCGTCCTGACGAGTTCTCCGGTGGGAACGCCACCGTTGCCCGGGTGCTCGGCGACCTCGGCTTCGAGGTGACGAGACCGGGGCAGGCTGCCAAAGTGCCCTCCATCGAAGACCTCCTGCAGAAGGTCGACTCGCTCAAGCCCGCCGTGTCTCCCACGACCGGTGCGCAGAAACGGCATCAGCCGTTGACCCTGCTCTGGGCGATCGGCCGCGCGGCTCGGGGCGAGTCACGTCTCACGCCGTGGGAGAGCACCTACCGCGAGCTCGGATGGCTCATCGAGGAGTTCGGTCTTGAGGAGGATCGGCCCAACCCGGAGTTCCCCGTGTTGTGGCTCTACCACCACGGCCTGTGGGATCTGCCCGGCCACGCGAATGTGCCGCATGCCAGTGGCCGGCCCGCGCAGCAGTGGATGAAAGAGCAGCAGCCGGACAGCGGCCTGCGACCATGGGTGTATGGGATCGTCACCGGTCAGCCGGACATTCGGGCCCAGATCGTCGTGCGGCTTCTCAGTGCGTACTTTCATGGCGTCGACCACAACGCGCTTCTCGCCAGGGTCGGGTTGGACGCGGTCACCTCCGACACCGGCCGCATTCGCGATGGGTCTCCTACGCCTGGCCGTGTCGAGTCCATTGTGGAGCGCGTCATCCGCGACTCCCTGATCGCCGAGCAGATCAAGCGCGCGCACGACTACCACTGCCAGATCTGCGGCGACCGTCTCACTCTCCAGCAGGGCTTCTACGCGGAGGGAGCCCACATCCGCCCACTCGGAAAGCCGCACAACGGCCCCGACGAGCCCGGCAACCTGCTGTGTCTCTGCCCCAATCACCACGTCCTGCTCGACCGAGGCGCGATCACCGTCCAAGCCGACCTCACGGTGACGGACCTGACGTCCGGCGCCTCACTCGGCCATCTCCGAGTCGCCCAGAACCACGAGATCAACCAGGATCACCTGGACTACCACCGGAAGGTCATCGCAGAGCAGAGCTGAGCCGAAGCCGTCCTCACACTCCGCACCGTGACCGCCAACGGCGGCCTCGACGCCTACTGGTGCTTTCATGCCACCCGCGAGCACCAGCGCCTCTACCACGCCCCCGAACAGCAGGACTACGACCTCACGGCTTAATCACGGTATAGCCACCCAACAGAGTTGACGTCCGAGGCATCCTGGGGTCTCCTGCTGCGATGTCTGATCTTCGCATCCAGCAGCCGGACGGCGACGCCACGCTCAAAGACTGGCAGTACGCCCACAACGTGATCATTCCTACCCACTCCCTCTCTCTGGACGAGGTACGGGAACGTGCCCAGCGCAACCACCTGGAGATCGCGTACCTCGGTGACGATCTCGTGGGCTGCAGTACGGTGCGCCCGCCGACGGACGAAACACTGACGGCCACAGTCATCGCCCGCGTGCTCGCCGCTCACCGCAGGCGGGGGTTCGGCGAGGAACTGTATGCGCGCGGGCTCAACCAGGCCCGGGAACTGGGGGCCAAGGTGATCGAGACCGTCGTCCTGTCCTCCAACGAGGACGGACTGCGGTTTGCGCTGAAGCACGGCTTCGTCGAGATCGAGCGATACCTGCTGCCCGGAGACACCATCCCCTGGATCGACTTGCGGCTCTCCTGACTGGAACAGACCCGATGTGGCCTCACGGCCTGATCCACACTTTCCCTCCAGAAGAGCCACGCCCATCGAAGTTCTTACCTCACTTTCCACGTGAGGGTTAGGCGTTGCTGCTTCGTGGCGAGTGCTGGACTTCGAGGTCGTTTATCTGGGTCAGCAGGTCCTGGGCGTTTCTGGCTTCGAGGGGACCAGGGGCGTTGGGGAGCCAGGTGGGGAAGGCCCAGTAGCGGCGGGCCCAGCGGCGCCAGAGGATGACCCAGCCGGGGTGGCGAGACTCCAGGTCGCGGGCCAGATCGGTGGCATTGTCCGTGTTCGCTGAGGATTCCGTGGCAGGGAGGTCGGTACGTACTAGGTCTGCTCCGCGACGGCGGCGGCCTTTGGGGCGGAGGGGCTCACTTACCGGGGTGGCCATGGGGAACCGTCGCTTTCCGTTGTGGCTTAGGGGTGGGGGCCGGCGTCCCGGACGAGGGTGGGATCAGGTCCGTGGACGCCGGCCCCTGTACGGTCCACGCCTGGCACGGGGGAGTCGGCGTGGACCGGCTCCGGGGTCAGCGGGATCGGGGGGATCCCGGCTGCCCGGAGGTCGGGGGAGGTCAGGGCTGGGTGGGGAGGTCGAACCAGACGCCGGTACCGAGTTGGCCGGTGCCGCACAGTCGGGTCCATTGGGTGCCGCAGCGGCCGTGGGTGAGTTCGGTGACGATGCGCAGGCCCCGGCCGCCGAGTTCGAGGTCGTCGATGCGTTCGGGGAGGGGCCGGGGGCGGTTTAACAGGTGTTCGATGAGGGTGGTTCCGGCTCCGGCGTCGACGACCTCGGCGCGGATGGGCAGGCCGTGGTCGTGTAGCAGGCGAAGTTCGTAGGGGCCGGGGGCGTAGCGGGTGGCGTTGGTGACCAGCTCGGAGACCACGATCTCCAGCTCATCGAGCACGTCGGCGGCCAGCGGCAGCTTGGCCAGCTGGTCACGGAACACTTCCCGGGCCCGCCGGGCGGCATTACAGCGAGGCAGGCACCACGCGGTCATCCGGAAGCGACCATGAGATCTGCCGTGCTCGCCGGGGTCCGGGACGGGAACGTGCTCGGTGAGCATCGTTGCTCCTAACGAGTGGGAATGGAGACGTTTCACCGGCGACGGAAACCGGCTTCGGTGGGTCACCCATGGCGGGTAGGTCCTGCTCATCAGTGCATTCGCGGAATAGTCGCCCTATTCGCCTAGCTGTAAGGAATTGATTGCGGAGTGTGATGCGGCGAAGGCAGACTGGGGGCGACGGCCTCCAGAAAACCCTGTCACCCACCTCATGAACAGGCGAATCTCGTTGTCCCCGGTTGTCCCCTCTGGTGGGAAGCCCCTCACGGCCTGTCCGAGTGGATTAATCAGATTTACAGTTCGAGGAAGGAGGGGATGTGAATGCCTGGACCAGCGCCCACGCAGCCCGGCGGAGTTTTCGTACACCCCTTGAGCTACGTCCGCGCCGAACGCGGATGGACCTATCAGGACCTGGTGAACGTCATCGCCAGGCGAGTCGGCAATATGGCACGAAGGAGGGAAAAGGCATGGCGCTGGGAGCACTGGGGAGTGGTGCCCGATCGTGAGACACAACTCGCTTTGGCGGCCGAACTCGGGGTCTCCGAAGAGCTTCTCCACATGCAGCCATGGCCCGGCTGGCTGCCCGTCGGCGACCCCATCCGAGTCGACTTCTCCTGGGACCAGACGGGCAGCCTGCTCGCTCTCAACCACACACTGGAAAAGGCGATGATGGACCGACGCGGTTTCATGCGGCTGACCGGCGCGGGCCTGGCCGGGTTCGCGACCGACTGGCTCAATGTCGAACCGGCTCAGCTGATGTCTGTACTGCGCGGCGGCCAGGTCACCGAGAAGTTCGTGGCCCAGATCGAGGCAGGTCTGCCTCGCCTACGAATGCTGGGAGACAGCTATGGCGGGCAACGGTCACGTAGGTTGATCGACGCCGAACTCGGCATGGTTGTGGAGGTGCTGGAGAAATCCTCCTACAGCGCGGCCGTCGCTCAGCGTCTTCATGGACTGGCCGCGGAACTCGGACGTCTGGCAGGTTTCGCCTCCTTCGACGAGGGACTGCACTCCGCGGCCCAGCGCTACTGGGTTGCCGCCGTCCACTCCGCGCACGCAGCCGGTGACCGCGCGGTGGGCGCGAACATCCTCAAGTCGATGGCTCTGCAGTGCAAGGACTTCGGGAACTTCTCCGACTGCCTGACCATCGCCCGCACTGCTTATGAGAGCGCCGGGGAAATCACGCCACGAACCGCCAGCATGCTGGCCGTACGTCTGGCCGGTGCTCACGCGAGCGTTGGCGACGAGGCTGAGACCCATCGCCTGCTGGGCATCGCCGACACCCACTTCGGGCGTGGTACGCGCGCAGACGATCCAGCATGGGTCGGATGGTTCGACGAAGGGGCTTTCCACGATCAAGTCAGCGTGTGTTACCTCGATCTGGGTAACCTGCGACGCGCGGACTCCCACCTGGACAAGGCCCGAGCAGAGTTCTCCCCGACTCGCCGCAGAGACTACGCCACTTACCTGATCAGGCGTGCCCACGTCCAGAACGACCTCGGCAACGCCGACCAGGCCGGCGACCTACTCCACCAGGCGATTCCACTGATTGAGCAGGCTCCCTCCCAACGCAACATCGGCAAGCTTCTCGCCATTCGCGATCGCTTGCCCAACGACACCCGCCGAAGCGACCTCGACCAGCGGCTGTCCACTCTGACAGTGTGACCGTGGCCGTGCCTCGGTGCGTCGCCGTCGTTGCTGGGGCCGGCCACGACCTTGGGGTAGGCGCGGCCTCCGCGTCGTCGTCACTGCGTGAGGCATTCAACGCGCTTTACGAGAAGTTGGACGAAAAGGGCTTCTACGATTGTGAACCTCTACCCTGGCGACCTCCATGTTCTGTCAATCGTGGTTCGGATCGGCTAAGGAGTATGGCAACAATCGACTTAGTCAACGAAGGGGCCTGCCTTGGCGTACGCCGTAGGCAGGCCCCTTCGCCACATCAAATCAGAGGTGGCACACGGCACAACCGGCCTCGTCGTCGTCTTCATCGTGAGCGTCGGAGAGGATATCCAGCAGTGGACGGTTCGGCTTCACACGCTTTGCGGCCCGCTCTAGAGCTGTCTGGTGCTTTGCCTCGATTTCGTCCCGTCGGTCTATCAGCTCATGCAGTGACTCACCCTGAGACCAGGTGTATTGCCGCTCCTGCATAGCGGTGCGTCGGTAGTTGACCTTCTCCTCGTACTGGATGGCCTTTTCGAACAGCTCCGGGTGGCGATCCTTGAGGCCGACCCACTCGTGCTTACGCTGGAAGAAGCAGAAGTAGCAACCGGAGCGGGTACGCCACTCGTAGTAGTCCGGAAGCCCGATGCCGGCCTCGTCGAGGATGCGGTCGACGCCTGCTCGGTCGATCCCGTCTTCGCGGAAGGGGAAAACCGCGGTGATGTTGGGCTTGGTACTGACGTATCCGAGGCGGTTTTCGTCTGCGCGGATCGCGACGTAGGAGATCACCTCGTCGTCCCCCACCCACTCTTCCAACGGCTTGATCTTCAAATTCTTGGTGCACCAGCGCATCTGAGGGCTGGGGAGGGTTCCCTGGTAGATCTCAAGCCAGTGATCGAAGTCGCGCGTCGAGTTGAGTCGCAAGATCGGCTTGCCGACTGCTGCCTCAAGCCGGTTGAGGTACTCGTACGTCTCCGGCAACTCCGCACCGGTGTCGCAGAAGAAGTACTCCATGTCAGGCACGCGATCACGCATGTGGACGGCGAGCGCGGAGGAATCTTTGCCGCCGGATAAGCCGAGGACGTGACGCGTCTTCCCGTTAGAGCTTGTGATATTAGTCACAGCTTCTCTTTCTTCTGAGGGGGAGTATCGGTGTCGGTTGCGGCGAGGCTTTCAGCTAGGGCGGCGAGCAGGATGCGTGCGCCGTCAGGGCCTAGTACTTCCTCAGCCTGCTTTATGACACTGGCAACAAGCTCATCAGCAGCCTGGCGAGACCGCTTTGGCACGTGGATGAGGGTGCGCTCCTCCATTCCTTGGGGAGTGGTGAGCGTCAGCAGATGAGTCTCGATTTGCTGAGGCTTGGTTACCGTTTTATCAGCGACCGGAGCTTCGTGCATTTCGTAGAGGTGGCTGACACGGTCTAGGGCACGTGCGACTTCCTTGACCTGCCGAGGGAAGCTCTTGATGTCTCGATCGGTCCAGTCACCGAGCGCCTTGTTCGTGAGACGGATGATGATCGGGTCAAGCCAGTCATCATCTGGCAGGTTCTCGTTGAGTACGCGAGAGACGAATCCCTGCAAGTTGAGTTCGAGCGAGGCGTTGGCAAAACCGTGAAGCCTTTCGGTCAGGCCCGACCGCAGCTCTTCGAGCTTTGCCGGCAGCCGGAACTCGTGGCTGATCGTCGCCACGACCTCTTGCCGCAGGGTGGCACCGGCACCGGAAAGTTCGTCCAGAGCAGTGACCAGACGTGAGACGTAGGTGTCGGCGCTCTTTTCATCCTCTGAGGTGTTCTCTCGGATCGGCTCAAAGCCCAGGGCCTTAGGCAGAGAGACAAAGACCAGCTGGTCAGGATCGGTCGCCTTGGACAGGACTTCGCGGATTGCGAGAGCTTCTCGACTAAGGCGCTGGGTCTGTCGTGCGTAGGGCTGAAGGACCATGACGCGTTCCAGCATCGCTCGTGTGACGGCGAGCAGCTTGGGGTTACGCGCTGTCAGAGAACGAGGAATATCAACGTTCATGGCCAGGGCCAGGCCCTCGACCACGACGCGACGCTGCCCCTGTCCAACAGGAGAGGCTTTGACTGTGAAGCGCTCCGGATATGGAACATTCAGCCGTTCAACGATCTCCGGAGTCAGCCTCTGGCAGTAGCTGCCCTCCTCGAACAGAGCAACGTCCTGAGCACGCAGAATGAGCGCCGTAACCACGAGGATCGGAACGACACCTGCCTTGACTCCATAAGGAGGAGCCATCAGCCGGTGATAGATATCGACGATGGGAGTGGGCTGCTTCGCGTTGGTCAGCGTCTCTTCGAGAGCCTCCCAGACAGCCATGACACTGTCGTTCCTCTGCGAGCTCGGGCGCGAGATGCCATGAGTAAGGATGCTGTCGGACTGGGTGTCGCTGCTGGACTCCCCTGCGGCACGGTGGAGCCCGAGGTACTCCACGACGCCGTGGTACATCGCCCGCTCAGGCGTGTACTTGTCCTTGTCATACCCAAGGAGGGGACGCCCTGAATACTGCAACATAGCGGTGAGCAGCTCACGGCGGGCGCGGGCGGCATTGCTGCTGAGCTGATGGCGGCCGACCATCTCGTTACGGATATGCGGGGTGAACGAGTAGACCTGGTCACAGGCTTTGGAAACCAGACCGGCATAACTCCGGGCTCTGATGGGTTCCCGTGGCTCGCTGTTGGTCTCGGTGCCCTTGTCCCAGAGATACCAGGTGGACCGCGGGCTCAGAGGACTGAACGCCTCGCTCAGCAGCATGCCGATACTCCGAGAGATGGTCGCAGCACGCTCCGCGACCTCTCGGGCAGCCACGTGGTCAAGGGCATCATCTTCTAGAAGCTCCTCCAGCGCCACGAGATTGATGCCTGCCTGCAGGACCGTTTCGGGGCTCTCTGTGGTGCCGACCAGAACGGGAAGCGGAGAGTTGACCAGGGGCCTGTTTTCCAGCGACCCGAGGTGATAGACGATCAATCCGTCTGCTGCGTTCTTTATGACCTCGGGGCCGTCCAGCTTCTCTGTCTGGTGACTGACCGCAGTGATGAAGTAGCGCAGCATTCCGGTGCGCTGGCTGTGTCCGCCGGCGACCACGGCGGCCGGGAGTACCGCCCCCAAATGCTTGTTGAAGTACTGGACTACATCGGTGGGGTCGATACGGGTAGCGATTTCCCTGACCCGCGCGTCGATGTCGACGTCGGTGCCCTGCCAGATGCGGTACTCATTGCTGTAGGCGCGATGGACGACGAACCCGTCGTCCACAAGCTTCTGCAACCGTTCTTGCAAGGCAGCGAAACGTTCGGCGTCTGGGGCATCGACCGGGTCATGTAGTGCGAACTGGATCATGGCCGGAGTGGCGCGCAGTACGCCATCGGCATCGATCAAGTTCAGAATGCCGATGACTTTGAGAACATCCTGGTCTTCGAGCGGTAGACCGTGTGCTTCGTTAAGACGGTTGTCGACCTCCAGCCAGCGACTGGCGTTGGTTGAGGCCAGGATGGTGGTACGGCCGGAGGCGAAGAAGTAGTCATACAGCTGTGGCAGGCGGATCGTGGAGACATATTCGGGCGTGTCCGTTGACAGTGTCTCCAGAGTACGGCGGACCGTATTCGGTTCATCGCTTGCGAGGAAGCCTGTCAGGCTGCGGTCATGCTGCCCGATCTGAGCTGCGAGAAGCGGAGCAGCGATAGCCGTGATCGGGTGCAGCGGGTAGAGGCCGGCGAACGTCTCCGCGGAGATGTCCACGATGGCATTCAGGGCATGACCACGCCATGCTTCTGCTGATGCTTGAGCCTGCTCTTGAATGAGCTTACGGCCCTGCTCCTGAACCGCGGAAAGGTCCAAGCGGCGCCGCATCAAATGAACAGCATCACCGAGGTTCGGGGCGAAGGTGATGTCTTCGAATCGCCCCTGGATCTTGGCCCACTCCTGGGTCTGGATGGTGCTTGAGCGTGCCGCGTAGTCAGTGAATGCCAAATGCTGGAGGGTGAATATGAACAGTGGCAGCCCTGAGCGACCGGCACCCTTTTCGGCGAGCATCTGGAGCAGGAACACGTCGCTCTCAGCACTGCCGGAATCGCCGCTAACGGCTAGATGCTCAAGTGTCTTGCCGAACTCATCGATGATCAGCAGGAGGGGGGCTTCAGCACACAATGCGGTGACGGCATCGATGAGATTTTCCGTCGTTGGCACCTCACGCCCCGAGCAGGCAGCGAAAGCCTGCGCGACACCTTCCGGAGGCTGCTCCTGCCACCTGCGCGCCACGGCGGTTTGCAGAGCCCGATACACAGTTGCCGCTAGGGGCTCTCGACGAGCGGTGGCGATCGCACCCAGGAAGCCTGTCGGAGCAAGCTCATCACGTACCCGAGCCAACCGCGTGGCATGGCCGGGGCTGGTCGCGGCGACCGCTGCCTGAGCTTCGGCCTGGCGGGACTGGTCATGCCCGAGGAAAGCATCGAACAGGTTCGACAGGGTGGACTTGCCTGAGCCGTAGGGGCCAGTGAAGGACCAGGCGCGGGTGCGCTTGAGATCGGCAACGGCATTGGTGACGCGCTCGAAGACATCCAGGGCACGTGCTCCCACGTAAGGGGAGCCCAGGTGCTCTTCGCGAACATCTCGCTCAAGGTTGGTGGAGCGCAGTTCAGAGCCGACCAGGGTGATGCCCGCCGGAATCTGAGGAGCGGCCTTGGCCTGGCGAGCGAGTAGAGAGCTCTTCTTCGCCATGGTTACGCGTTCTCCTCGATCAGTTCCAGCGCCTGCTGGGGCAGCTTCTTACGTGAGCGTTTTTGGTTGCCGCCGTCAAGGCCGGGGTACCGCTTGGTCCACTCCTGCGGCGTCGGGAAGCCGTCACGCTTTCGAACTTGTTCGTAGTGCTCATCAAGAACATCCCAGGCGAGTTCTTGTGGTGCCCTGGTAAAGGCCAGGCTCTGCTGGCCAAGAGCCTCGACGAGCTGCAGATCAGGATGCTCGCTGACAAGAGACTCGATGGCCTTGATCAACTCTGGTTCCCGTGTACGGAACGCGCGACCGGGGGCGCCAGGCTCGTTGGCAAGCCGGGCCAGTGAAATCGATCCGGCACCCGCTGAGAATCGGGATGCGTAATCCAGGCAGGCATAGGCCAAGACCGGTGCCGGCAGATTGGATCGGGCCCCGCTGGTGAAGTGCCAGGTCCGCTCCTTGCCCTTACCTTGGCCTTCCAGCAAGCCCAGTTCGCGGAAGGGACAGGCCAACAGGTCCTCGAAGCTGCCGGGGGAGAGCGGGTTGAACTCCTGATCGAGGGCGTACATCTTGATGAGGCAGTCGACATCGCGGTTGATCGACTCAGGTGCGGGCCATTTGTCTTCGCTGTAGTTCTCGCGGACATGGCGGGTGACGACAGCGGACATCTCGGCCGCGGTGACCCTGGAGAACGGGGCGAGGTGGAACATCACGTACCAGGCGGGAGCCAAGCACTTCATCTGAGGTTCGGACGAGAGTAGCCACCAATGCAGCAGCCAGAGGCTACCCGTGTCTTCGAGGTAGGGGTCAGCGCCGTCCTCGTCAAGCAGCCAGCGGGCTCGCCACGTAGGGGAGGCGACGAGGGCACGGTAAGACGGTTCCTCGTGGGAATGCTCCTGGGTGAGCTTGAAAGCCTGCGACCAGTACCGCATGGCATTGACCATGTTCTTACCCACGCCAAGAAGGACCGGTGCGTCCTCGCGGTGAAAGATCTCGCTGTTCTCTTTGACCTGCATGTACGCCTTATGGAGCCATCCGAAGCGCGGGGCGAAAGTTTCGTGACGCGCAAACCTCGGTTCGGCGGCTTCAACGAGCCGACTATCTGACATGCGGTAGAACCTTTCGAAAAGCGAGCTAAGCGAGGGTGCGGGGGTAAGGCAGATCAAGGTTTTTCGGTAGTGTTCATCACCGTTTGGACGTGCATTACAGCGCGGACGATGGCTTCTGCAGCCCGTTCGATGTCGTGCTCGGTGGTGGCATAGCCGAATGAGAACCGTACGGTGGAGTCGGCGTCTTCGCGGCTATGGCCCATGGCGAGCAGGACATGGCTGGGGGCGGGGGCTCCGGAGGAGCAGGCGCTGCCATCGGAGGCGGCTACCTCTGGCATAGCGGCCAGAACAGCGTCCGCTGGCAGGCCCGGGAAGGTGACACTGGTGACGCCTGGCAGACGGGGCACACGAGTGCCATTGATCCGGCAGTTGGGCACGCGGGAAATCAGTTTTTCCTCGAAGCTGTCGCGCAGCTCAGAGGTACGGACAGCTTCCTGCTCAAGCTGAAGCCGCGCGGCCTGAGCTGCTGCACCAAGCCCAGTTATCCCTGCTACGTTCAGTGTGCCCGCACGCCAGCCACGCTCCTGGCCACCGCCGATTAGTAAGGGGCGCTGTGCCAGGGGCGTACCACGGCGAACGAAGAGCGCCCCCACGCCCTGGGGGCCACCGAATTTGTGGGCCGAAAGAGACAGCAGATCGACCTCAACCTCGTTGAGGTCGAGAGGAAGCCGGCCAACATATTGCGTGGCGTCGGTGTGAACTAAAGCCCCAGCTTCGTGAGCTGCCTTGATGATGGGCAGTAGGTCGGTTAGGACGCCGGTCTCGTTGTTCGCAAGCATGGTTGTGACGACAGTCACCTTGCCGCTGCCGAGTGCTGTGTGCAAGAGCTCTAAGTCGATGGCTCCGTCCTCATCGACCGGCAGCACCGTGAGTGTCTCGGGAGTGTTCCCCGTGATGGCGCGAGCTGCTTCCAGCACAGCCGGGTGCTCAACGGCAGTGGTCACCAACAACCCCTCACTGGCATAAGCAGCACGCAGTGCCAAGTTGTTCGCTTCGGTCGCCCCGGACGTAAAAATGATCTCTCTGGGAGAGCAGTTCAGCAGCTCGGCGAGCTGACGACGGGCCGTGTCGACTCGGGTGGCGGCGTCCTGCCCTAGGTGGTGGACGCTGGAAGCATTGCCGACGCTTCGAAGAGCTAGAAGGGTGGCCTCCAGAGCCTCCGGGCGCAGCGGCGCGGTGGCGTTGTAATCCATGTAGATCACGTTCGAGCCCCTCGGTTCACCTGCCATGGCCCCTGCCCCTCTAGCAGCGATATGCTCCAACGTTCACACCTGGAGGACACCGTAACTGAGATCTCTCACCTCACCAGGAGTGCCTTGGGATCCTAACCAACGCCCAAGGGCGGCGAGGCCGGTCATTGGAAGCAGTGGCGTTCACGTTTTGTGGTCGATTAACAACAAGTTGTTAGTGGCGTAAGGCTAATAACCTGCCATAAGGGTTAAAACTTCCCGCATATCTACATGAGCCTCAGTCTATCTGGGCTTGGGCGATATGACGCTACATGCACCGTTTGGTTCTGAGACTGACCTCGCGAGAGCTGCGAAGTCGACACGAGACCGCGAACGTGTCGAAGCTAGGAGTCCGGTAAAGAAAGAGTCCGTTCGCGGTCTCGTGAGAGCTCGTACCCCCTGAGCATCTGCTGCTGGTCGGTGAGCAACTTTTTCAGGGTGCCAGAGATCTCGATGGTCGATACTGAACATGCCATTCGACGGTCAGAACAGCCCGATTTCATGGTTGTGCCGCAGGTGGGGATCAAGATAGGCAGGCTATGTGTGGGGACTACGGAGAGTGGAAGCGTAAGGACAGAGACTGGCTCCCTATGATTCGATGCCGGGCAAATGCTGAGCGAGCTGATCGGCGCCGACCGGATAACGAATATTTTTAAGGGTCCGGTAAGATTTGAGGGCTCTATCGATTTGCGCCCGAGAGTTTGGCGCCAGATGAACGAGCAAAAGCTCGTAGAGTAGCTGTGCATTTTCTTTTGCAGTGATCATCTTGCCCTTGCGGCTACTGTCTGGCGTGTCCAACCACACAGCTGAGAACGGAGAAGAAGCTATACGCCAATCCAGCCTTTCCAGCCGGTTGAGCAACTCTGACCAGTCGATTAGCCCTTCGTCCATGATGTGACGAACCGCCTTGGCTACCTGCATTTGAACAGCGGGTCGCATAAATGCATGTCCTTCACCGTCGCGTCCCTTTGGGGCACGAAGCTCACGAGGAGCAGTACTCCCTTCATAGCGGCTCTGAAGGTCGCCGCACGCTATGAGGAGTTCGTCTATACGCTGAGTGACAAGATCATAGCTTTCGTCTAGAATCTCGTCCTTAGCGCGCTGAGAAGCATGATTCATGCTCGGGTCTAGCTTGAATCCGATTTCCGTGATGAAGTCATACAGCACACCGATTGTTGTCCAGGAGTTGGCAGTAACTCCAACTTGGCGGCTGGCCAAGCGGAGCTCGCCATCGTACCCCTGCTTCGTGAAGATCTGGACGACTCCGTCACCTTTGAGGAAAGGATGCTCGTCGAGCATGCGGCGGGTAAGGATTGCGAAGCCATCGTCCTCGTCCAGTGCGATGTTCTCGCCTGCGGTTGTTTTAACGGCGTTGCGGTTGATATTAGTAAAGAGCCGACGCGTGCGACGACGTCCTTCCTCGCTGTCGAGGTGTGGGACAACGATGACGTTGATGTCTTCCTTGCCGAGCATAGGATCGCGTTTAACGGCATCCTTGATGGCACGAAGGCGGTGCTGACCATCGAGCGCGAAGAACTGGTGCGTTCCATCGAGGATCAGAACGCCGAAGTTGCGATCCATCCCATCCAGGACGCCTTGGTTTTCCATGCTTTTTTCGATCTCGACCGGGATGTAATTAGGCTCGCCACCCCAGGCGGCCACGATAATAGCGCCCAGGAAGCGGTTTTCGTTTGTGAGAAGGTAGTTAGTGATCTCCTCGGTGCGGGCGCCAACGCCACGCTGAATCATGGTCCCGAGATCTTTGTTACCGCCGAGCTCGTGGGCGAAATTGATCTCGCGGGCAACTGTCGCGTAGCTCATAAGGCAGGAGTAGTAGGTCCAGTTACCGACCTTTGCCTGAAAGGCTGGGACTACAGTTTTGGAAGGCATTGTCGTCTTTCTTTTTGGCTTTTAGTGATCGTTCGGGGAGCCTGAAGTGAGTAGGGGCATATGTGTGTTCTACTGCGGTACTGTCGTTTGGCTCGGCCAGGGTTGCAATGCACCGCTCTCCGCCGAGAGAGGCGCTGAACATCCAACCAGTGTTACAGAAGCTACAAAGGAATGTTCGCGCATTGAGCACGGAAGTGTTTCGATATACTGTCGGATTCATGCACCAATGAGCTTCTATGACCATCTATGACTCTTTGGTCCGACAGCGTCACAGACACACAGGTAGTGTGGCGATCAGGCTGACACACCTAAGAGTCCAGGTGTAGCGTCTGAAGATTCCTGGCAGGGTCGCTCTGGGCATGGTGCAAGGACAGTATGCGGATCATGGCGCAACAATCGAGCTACTTCACGTGGGTGATAGGTAGTCCCACTGCCAGGCAAAGCGCACACCGTTGTCACAGTGAGATTTGTACCGACAGGCCTCTTGGGCCTACCTGGTGAGCTGGTCGCTGTAATAGCCCTGGTCAGCCACAAACATGCAATAGTGGACGTGGCAAAATCAGCATCGTGCTGCCCCTGCTATCGGCATCGATCGGAGTGGGGTAGGTGCCCGGTCGCAGATCCAGGATGCTTTTCAACAGATGTTGCTTGACGATCTAGGGCCTTGGCCCCATGGGACTGAACTAAGCACCAACACCGTGGCGAGCAGCGAAAGAATTCTTGGAGCCCCAGCGCTTAAACAGGAGGGAAATCTTCGGGGCCGAGCCATGGGCGCAAACGCATCCAAGCAAGCTCAAGCAATCTCTGAGATCTTGTCTGGATGAAATCCTTATCCCATTTGTCGTTCTTCTCGCCTAATGCTGCTAGATGGGGCATGTACTTGGAGAGCTCTACGAGATTTCCGGTGTTTTCGGAAAATTCGATACCTTCTTTTGATGCCTCTGTAAAAATTTTTGAGGCATCTTCTTTTGACCGCGCCCCGAGTGCGGCATATAGCACCCTCTTCTCGCTCCATCCACGATTGCTTGCAGAACTATTTGCGGCTTGGGGGAGGAGCACTAGGTTGCCGATTCTGTGGATAACCTCCTTGTCGTTGCCAAGGTACTCACCCCATGATGCGTTCTGGTCTTGAGGTACTACGTGTTCCACGCTGAGATGAATTTCATCGCGCCACCCCCAGAATGTCAGGGAAGGGCTGGACTGTTCCTTGCCAACATTTATTAGCCCTGGCTGTTCCTTGTCTTCCACTGTATCGTGATAAGCGCTGAGCAGTAGAAAACGAGTCAATGCCTGGTTGATTTTATAGGTTGGAAGCAGTGAAGAGGTATCGACCCATTGCTGCCTGTTTGCGATCTGAACGTTCTTGGCGTGCGCAAGTCGGTAGACCAACTCTTGCCTCAGGCCGGCTAAGTCTATTCCCGGCTCGCGGCTGCCAGATATCCCTTTGCGGAGCGTTCTTGCAAGGGGGCCTATATGGGTACTTTCAACACCAGTCATAATCTTACGGTATTCCTGATCTATGTTTCCTGTCGTTCGGCGTGAAGCGCGCCAGAAAACAGAGAAAGCTGTTATGGCTTGGATAGCTGATTCCAGATCTTGTATGGCTTCTGGCTGTAGCGAGGAAGGACTGTTTAGGCTTTTGCTGTAGAAACGCACCAGTGGTCCAATCACAATGCTGTGATTAAACTTTCTCAGGAAGGCGATGCATAGTTGCATAGTGTCCGTTGTTGCCCCCGTGGGGAGTCTGCGGAAATTAGGAGTTCCGCCCTGCTCTGGCTCCCACACATGTTGTATAAAATCAGAAGTATCGCGAAGATGTTTTACGAATTTTAGTCGTTTGATAGAGTCTTGGGCATGGCGTTCATATTGGTCTTTCAGGTAAACTCGCTGATCCGCAAGTCGCTTGGGTAGCTTTTCGCCAGTCTCTGCAAGCGCAAATGAAATAAGTAGGTCCCGTGTGGCATTCTGCAACTGTGTGCCTACTGCGAATTTCGAGAGATAGTCTGTGATGTCGTTTATATATTTGCGAGACTCTGATTCTCGGTAAGCGCCAAGCCCTTCGGCGCTGACAACACGTGGTTTGAAGGTCTCGAAGGCCGTAAGTGGCTCGCCAGTGGTATTCAGAGACTCGAAAATCGTGAAGGCATAGTTCTCGTTCTTCCCCTTTACTACGGTGAGCGCGATTCGATTCAGAACATATGCCCCAAGGATGAGAAGGCGAATCAGCTCAGAAAATTCACGAGAAGGAGATACTTGCATCGCATCCAGTACGTAGTCGGGAAATTCATGGTTGAGTAGCGCTTTCTGGAGATCTTTTTTCTGAGCTATTTCCTTCAGGGTTGGCAGATCCTCGAAGCTCTCATTTGACTCGGCTCTTGCGAGGGAATTTATTATCGTTCGGATTTCTGAGTATCTCTTGACAAGATCGACTTCTCCTTCTATGAAGTCGGCTCGTGAACTAGGACGAAAATCAATAACCTTCTTGTCCTGGTTGCCGTCATCTATTGTTGCCGAATATGTTGATATTAGATGTGCGATAGGTGATTTATATACTGACTGGTTGGCCTTTTTGGACCACTGGTCAGTAAAAGCGCGTATTATTCGCGGATAGATTGGCGTGTCGCCGTACGACTGTCGCTCGAATATGGTTGCAGAGAGATTCTTTAGAATCTCAAGGGTTTGGCCATTTAGCCATTCCTCGTACGGCTCTTTGTCTTGGTCTGGTGTAGTAAAAATTTTTGAATGACGGAGTTTTATTTGATTGTGTAAACAAATGGAAAGGAGAACGAGGCTGCAGATCCTCTGTTGACCGTCAATGACCGTTAGGACTTTTGCGGGAACCTGGTCCATTATGATCGGATGCATGGTGGAGTAATTGGTGTCATGGATCGTAATAATTGTACCCAAAAAAGTGAAGCTATCATCGCTTTGGCCGAGCCTTGCGAGGCCATGAAGAGTGTCGTCGATTAGCCTTTCGACCTTATCTTTGTCCCACCCATAAGGACGCTGATAGGGTGGTATATACAACCCAAGCCCGTTCTCGCTCATCAGCTCTCGGAAGCTGCGTGATGTTGCCTCGAATATATCTTTGGCTTCTATAGGCATCTGCTCGCTCCTGAGCCGTCGGGGGGAGGGCTTTGCAGATCTACTATGCCATAGCTTTGCCGTACGGTAAGGGCTCTATGGAGTCAAACGATCTACGATCGTGAAGAAATGCTCATCCCGTGATATGTGTGGGCATATCCGGCATTAAGGATGTCCGAAAAGCTGGTATTCAAGTAACTTGTGTAGTTGACTGTTAGTGCGGTCAGTAAGCAAGAGGGGCTCCTGTGTCTCGTGCCTGTGCTCTCGCCAGCGGATCTCATTGATCAAGAAAAGAACGCTGTCCCTGCTTCTGACCCCTGTCCTTAAAGTGAATTTTCGCCGCTTATGTACCGGAGCCCGTACGACAAGAAGCTTGGCATTCTTGTGGGCTTCCGAAAGAAGCTGGGTGCGGGCTGAGAGGAGTGCTCTGAGGTGGGGAAACTCGTGCGGGACAGGATTCCGGAGATCATTCGGGAGCACGGCGGGGAACCGTTGGTGACCGTGCTCGGGGAGGCGGACTACCGCGAGGCGCTGCTGGAGAAGCTGTTCGAGGAGGCGGCGGAGCTGCGCGAGGCCACGGTCACCGAGGTGGCGGAGGAGATCGCCGACGTGCTCGAAGTGCTGCGGGCCATCGCGAAGGTCCACGGGCACGAGTGGGCGGACATCGAGAAGGTCGCCGAGGTCAAACGAGCCGAGCGGGGGGCGTTCCTCGGACGTGTCTACCTCGAAGGATGACGGTGATCGGGGCAATCTGTGGTCCTTCCTCCCATCTCTAACGCGGCCCTCCGGAGTCCGGCGAATGATCAAAAATAGGTTGATCTTCTCGGTAGGGTGAACACAGGTGCCGGTTCGAAACCGAGCCGTTCTGCGCGGGGGCTGTAGCGCAGTTGGCCGTCGCGCTTTCTTTCACAGGGGAAGAGGACGCTGGTTCGAATCCAACCGGCCCCACCCCCGGGAGGATGACGTGGACTCCGAGACCGTCTGGACGGTCCTGCGAGCGCTTGGCGAGGCCAGGCGGCTCCCGCTGGACGATCCGGATCGCAGGTGGATCGCGCACGCGGCGCTCGCACTGGTCCGTGACGGGCAGCAGCGCCGCAGGCAGGAGCGTAATCATGCCGCGAAGGAGGCCGACGCCGCGGTGCTGGCGGCCACCGCGATGGGCAGTCCGGACCGGGTGATCGACGTTCCCCTCTCGGAGAGACCGGTGGGAGAGCCGGCCGGAGAGCTGCGCAGGGCGCGACGTTGCTATGTCTGCAAGGAGCACTTCACTCGGGTGGGCAGCCTGTATCACCTGCTCTGCCCCTCGTGCGCGGCCTTCAACGCGGCCCGTCGTACGGCCCATACCGACCTGTCGGGGCGGCGGGCGCTGGTCACCGGGGGGCGGACGAAGATAGGGCATCAGCTCGCGCTGAAGATGCTCCGTGACGGCGCCCATGTCACGGTGACCACCCGTTTTCCGGCCGACGCGGTCAGCAGGTTCGCGGCGGCGGGTGACTGGGGCGGGCGCCTGGAGGTCGTGGGGGTCGATTTGTGCGACCCTCGCCAGGTCATCGCGCTCGCTGACCGGTTCCTGGCGGCCGGGGATCCGCTGGACATCCTGGTCAACAATGCCGCGCAGACCCTGCGCCGGCCGCTGTCGGCCTACGCCGCGTTGGTCGAGGGGGAGCGGGCCGGACTTCCGCCGGGGGCGTCGACGGTGCCGGGGTTCACGCCGGGTCCTACGGTGCGACTCTCCGGTGACGGGAACCGGGCTCCGTCGGGTCTTCCGCTGCCGCCTTCCGGTGATGAGGGCTGGGGTCTGCCGGGTCTTTCGCTGCCGTCGCCAAGTGACGGGCTCCGGGATCTGTTGGGTCTTTCGGTGCCGTCAGGTGATGGGGCTTGGGATCTGCCAGGTCTTCCGGTACCCCCTTTCGGGGATGAGACCCGGGGTCTGCTGGTCTCGACTTCGGTGGACGAGGCCGAGCGACTGTCGGTCTCGCCTTCCGGGGATGTGAATCTGGGAGTGCCGGACGCGTCCGGTCTGCTGCCGGATATGTCGGTGCGCAACTCCTGGTCGGTGCGGATCGGTGAGGTGGACCCGGCCGAGCTGCTGGAGGTTCAGCTGGTCAACGCGGTCGCGCCGTTCCTGCTGATCGACCGGCTGCTGCCGTTGCTGCTCGCCGCGCCTTTTCCGCGCCGGTACATCGTGAACGTGTCGGCGGTGGAGGGACAGTTCGCGGTGGCGAACAAGACCGGCCGTCACCCGCACACCAACATGGCCAAGGCCGGGCTGAACATGCTGACCCGTACCAGCGCCGCCGATCTGGCACGGCAGGGTGTGTACATGTGCAGCGTGGACACCGGCTGGATCACCGACGAGAACCCGGTGCCGGTGCGGGAGTGGCTCGACCGCCGGACGCCGCTGGACGTCATCGACGGTGCCGCGCGGGTCTACGACCCGATCGTGCGCGGTGAGGCGGGCGACCCGGTGCACGGCGTCTTCCTCAAGGATTACGCGCAGGCCCCGTGGTAGGCGGACCTCATGACCGGGATCGTACGGAGGTGTCGCGGGCTCGCGATGCTCGTTGACCGGGTGCTGTCCGCCGGAGGTATCGGGCGACTGTTCGTCAGTGGCAATCCTCTCGGCCCGGCGGGTGCCGAGGCTGATCCCGGCGGACGGCTGTGGCGGCCAACGAATCCGCTCGATCAAGCCGAGGCCGCCGCCCGTAGGGCCGATACCAGCAGGTAGCCCGGGTATTCGCGCAGCCGAGGGTAGGCGCTGGTGTGGTAGCAGCTCCAGTAGCTGATCACCCGCTGTTCCGTCACTGTCAGGAAGTCCGGATTGTCGGCGAAAAATCGCCCGTAGGCGGCGTGGACGGCGGAGCCGGGCCGACCGAGATCATCAAACATGCGGTGGACATCCCCCACGATCTCCACGACGTACTCTCCGACCAGTCGCGCCACGTACGGGATGACCCATGGCTCCAGTGAGCCGACGATCTGAGCGAGGTGGCGCTGCCGGACGAACCCGTCGTGGTGACGGGTGTAGAGGCAGTGCAGGATCACCCGCTGGACGGGGGACAGAGCACTGAGCGCCTCGGAGGTGGGTTCGGGATGGTAGATCCGCTCGGGAACGGCGACGCGGTCCTCGCCGACGGTCACCTCAAAGGACGTCGCCGGGCAGTGTCCGGCGATCGGCATGACCCCCACAGCAGTGCGAACGTCGTCGGCCAGTGCGAGAGGGAAGGCGCACGTGAGGGATTCGTTGAGCCCGCCAGCCGGTTCCGGCTGCCGCGGCTCGGCGCTGGCTCGCCACCGGTAGTGGGCGTCGGGGAGGTTCTCCTCGTTGTCGCCGCCGTCTCCCAGCGCCACCAGGGTGAAGCCGTGCCGTTCGTAGAAGCGGCGGGCGCCGGTGTTCTGCTGGAACACGTGCAGATTGAGCGGGCCGGGCCGTACCTTCCTGGTCTGGGCGAGCAGGGCTGAGCCGATGCCGTGGCCCTGGGCCTCCGGCGCGACGTACAGGTGTGCCAGCCACTGGTCGTCCAGTGCGGCGAATCCGGCGACCTGGCCGTGTAGTTCGGCCACCCATGTCTCGTGGCGGGCGACCACGACCCCGGCGATCCAGGCCCGGGTCTCCTCGTCGGTGTGCAGCCGCGGCAGGTAGGTCATCTGGCCACGCGCGGCCAGGAAGACGTCCGCGATCCGCTCCGCGTCGCCGTGCCATGCCCGACGTACGAGCGGTAGCGCGTCGTATGCCACGAGTTCGGCCATTTTGCGCAGCCGAAGGAAATAGGTGAACGCCTCGGAGAAGGACAGGGAGTAGCCGAGCCGTACGGCACGCAGGTCGGCCAGGCAGGACCGCAGGATGTCCCGATGGTCGGGATGCAGGGCTCCGCCCCGGCGCAGGTAGGTCCATACGCAGCCCGCGACGGTCAAGTCCAGCATGGCCAGATCGGCCTTGTCCGCGGGCGGTACCTCCGGGAAGGGCAGCCGCTCGTACTGGGTCCACAGGGTTTGCACCGTTTGGTGCATCGCCTCGTGCGCGTCAGGGCCCGGCCAGCGCCAGCCGTGCCGGTAACGGTGCTCGTCGGCGGATACGGTGCGGCGATCACGTTTCTCCGTCGTACGGCGCAGCGTGAACGCCGCCATCTCCGCCAGCCGGGCTTTCCGACTGGTCTCCAGGATGTCCAGCGCGCGGAGCAGGGCGGTCTCGTCCGTCCGTATCCGTCCGGCGCGGCCGGTGATGTAGTCCCAGGTCGCGTTGTATCCAACGGGCATGTAACGCTCGACCGCGTATCTGAGGGAGGTGTAGCGCAGGCCGTACGGCAGATCCTGATTCCGGACCCGGCGCGCGTAGGTGCCGAAGCTCATGATGCCGCTCGGACGGCTTCGCGGACGTTCACCTTCTCGGACATCGTCATACAGTGCCATGTCCGGATATGAACGGGCCATCGGATATCGCGGCATCCTTTGCTGTCAGCCCAGGCCGAGCGTTTGGCGTGGCCGTAGGGCGTGGGCGCGCAACGCGGCCTTGTGGCGGTGGCGGTGCCCTGCCCTGTGAGCGCGAACGGTGCGCCGAGCGGGCGCGCGAGGTGATGGCAGTCGAGTGCCCACGGCCGGTGGCGCATGGCCACTCGCTCGTCAAGGACCGGTTGGGCGAGGCCACCGAGGGTGCCCCGTTCCTGGCCGAGGACCTCAATCATGTTCCGATCGAGGTCCTCGGCACTCATGGGACCGTGGACGATGAGCAGCGTCAGCATGACCTCCCGGGCGATGACGGTGAGCGTGCGCCCCTGACCGATCACGGTCGCGACCGTGGTGTCCCGGTGTCGAGAGCCTCGTCGCGGGAAAATCGGTCGCCGGGCCGGGTGGTCTGCTTCTACGCTCGATAACCATGACCGTCGAGTGGGCCCCGCTGGGCAAGGACGACGTCGGGGCGTGGGCGGAGTTGCTGGTGGCGATCGATGCGGTGGATCAGGTCGGGGGGCGAGAGTCCGCGGACGACCTCGCCGAGGAGCTCGTCAATCCGCTGCTCGATCCCGTCGAGGGCACGCTGGGGGCGTGGGAGTCCGGCCGGCTGGTCGCGTACGGGGTGACCATGGCTCGGGCCGCGGCCGAGCCGGTGCATCGGATGAGCCTGTGGGGCGGGGTGCATCCGGAGTATCGGCGCCGAGGGCTGGGGGGTCACCTGCTGGAGTGGGCGGTCGGCAACACCCCGGTGCTGCACGAGCGCCGCTTTCCCGGGCAGCCGCTCGAACTCTATGTTGAGGTGGACACCCGCAACGAGGGCTTGCGGGCGCTGGTCACCAGGGCCGGGATGGAGCCGGCCCGGTGGTTCTACGGGATGGCCCTCGACCTGGGTGCCGAGCTGCCGGAGGTCTCGCTGCCGGATGGGCTCCAGATCGTCGCCTACCGGGATGATCTGGAGGACGCCGTCCGGGAGGTGCGTAACCGCTCGTTCGTCGACCACTGGGGGAGTGTCCAGCACACCCCGGAGTCCTGGCGGAACACCATCGTCGGGGTGAAGGTGTTCCGGCCCGAGGGGTCCTTCGTCGCGCTGGACGCGTCGGGGGAGAGCGTGGGCATTCTGCTCACCCACTATTTCGAGGCCGACACCGAGGTGACCGGGGTCCGCGAGGCGTGGATCCAGATCATCGGCACCCTGCGCGAGTGGCGGGGGCGTGGGGTGGCGAGCGCGCTGCTCGCGCACGCGCTGCGCGAGTTCCGCGCGCAGGGGTACGACAAGGCCGGGCTGGGGGTGGACGCGGACAACCAGACCGGGGCCTTTGGCATCTACACCCGCACCGGGTTCGAGATAGCGCACCGTACGGTCGTCTACGGGCTCCCGCTGGTTTCCTAGTGCGAGGTTCCTCATCGGAAGCACAGATCCACACCGGTCCAGGAGGCCGGGGAGGCCGCCCTGACAGCCTCAGGCTCTCGGCCGCTCGCGCCCTCCGTTGAGGAACGGAGCGTCAGGTGGCCCCGCGGCGGGGAGCAGGCGTTCCGGCCAGGAAAAGCCCGGTCAAGGTTCGGAGACGCCCCACCGGGAGGTCACTCACAGGGGAGACCGAGTTGGGCGCGCAACTCTGACTGATCGAAGTAGAGGCGCAGGCTCACGATGAGCCCGTTCTCAATCGTGCAGATGTAGCAGCAGCGTAGCGATATGGGGCGACCCGACGCCGTGATCACCTGCCCATCGGGCAACATGTACGGTCCCGTATGGGTGCCCACCATCAACAGCTCGTCAATCGCCACATCATCGACGTCAAACGACTCCACGACCACTGCGTGAACGTCCGGGAAGGCCTCCCAGAACTGTCTTAGGTATGAGGCGAGTTCTTCGTGCCCCTGGGACAGGCCTTCCGGGCTGACGGTCACCCCGATCGGACTGACGGTGCGCAGCAGCGCGTTCATGTCATGGGCGTTGAACGCGGCGGTGTACCTGTCGCGCACTTCCCGGGCATCGGTCATGGTGTCGCCCCCTCGCCGCGAGTGGATGCATACGACGCGGCTTTTCTCCTCCGGCCGGCCACCTCTTAACGGAAGCCTGCTGTGTAGATTGCCGCGATGACCGGGGCGAACACCTCAGTGGAGGGCGCGAACGCGCGGCCGAGAACCTGAGGCTGTCAGGCCGGCCTCCCCAGCCTCCTGGGCCGCGGAGGGAGGCCCGCAGCCCGTCGGGACTGCGGGCGCCGTGCTTTCCTTCCGTCAGGGGCGAGCCGGTCACGGACGGGCGGCCAGGGCCGCGCGGGTGGCCGCGTAGGCGTCGACCATGCCCGCGCCCAGCGAACTCCAGATCCCGCATCCTTGCGGGTCGGCGGCTTTGGCGACCCCGAGGGGGTGGGCGCTCCGGCGCAGGATCTGCTCGGTGCGTTCTATATCGCCGGCCAGGCGGGGGTTGGCAGACCACATCAGAGCGACCACGCCCGACACATGGGGGACCGCCATAGAGGTGCCGTCGGCGGCGCCGTACCCACCGCAGGGCATGGCAGACGGCACCCCCACCGCTGGCGCCGCGATGTCCGGTGTGCCCGCCGGCCCCCCGTCCACGGGTGTGCCGGTGGCCCCCCGGGGGCCGCGGTTGGCGAACGCGGCGACCTGTCCGGCGCGGTCCACCCCACCAACGGTGAGCACGTCGGTGTAGCGAGCGGGGGCGTTGACGATGCTCGCGCAGCGCGGCCCGGTGTTGCCCGCAGAGGTGACGAAGAACAGTCCGGCCGCCCGGAGCGCGGCGGTCGCGGGCGCGAGCGCGCCAGGATCACAGCCGTCCAAGGCGGTGCAGTGCCAAGAGTTGTTGAGCACGTGCGGCGCCCGCTCGGGCCGGCCATCGCGCCACGGGTCGCCGCCGGGCGGGAAGGGGGCCAGCATGAACTGCAGGCATCCCACGAAGGCCGCCGGGTTGCTCAGGTTTCGGTTTCCGGTCACGCAGCCCATCCAACTCGCGCCCGGTGCCACGCCCGTCCCGGTACGGCCGACTGCGGTGCCGGTTACGTGCGTGCCGTGGGAAGCGTGATCTGTCGGCGAGCGAGTGGCCTCCCATGGGTCGTACCAGGAGTCGTCGCCGCCGCGGAAGCCATCGCGCAGCGCCGGATGCCTGCCGTCCACGCCGGTGTCGGACACCCCGACCACCACGCCCTTTCCCGTGACGCCCAACTCCCTCCACACCCGCTCCGCGCCGATCATGGTGATGTTCCACGTCGGTCCCGCGGGTTGCGGGAGATCGCCACGCCGGAGCGGATCCCAGCGCGGGCAGGGCAGTCATCATCAGCAATTGGCTGCCCGCTGGTGCCGCCCCGGCTCCCACGACCAATAGCACGACTGCGGCCACCAATCCGCCCCTCGTCAGCCGCATGCGTCCAGCCGAAGCCCCCGGCGCCACGACGGCGTCACCGGACGCCCGCGCCAGGATGCGCGCGGCCAATGCGCCGACAGCCACCGCGGCCACCGCCGCCGACAAGGTCAGCAGGGGCCCGCCGAGTGCACCGAGCCACAGCCATGGCAGCAGCGTCACCGCCGCGACCACCACCGCCACCGGCACTTCCCGCCGCCACTGCGACGGCACTGTGCGCATGCCGCGCGTGATGATCGCGTTCAGCGTTGTGGCGGCAAGCGCGAGCAGGACCATGTACGCCTCATCGTGGGGAACGGCCCGTACAGCCCCCAGAACTCCCAGAGCCGCCGACGAGCACGCCCACGCCCGGCCTGCTGACCGAGTCTCGGGAGCTTTCGAGCGCAGGGCGAGAGCCATGGCGGGAAGGAGAACCAGAAGCGCGTTCGCCGCCGAGACCAGGGGCCAGGCAGCGGACGGCCAGGCCAGCTCTTGACCCTGCGCCTCCTGCTCCGCCAGCCACGCGGTGCGCTGGATCATGACCGTGACGCCAACAGACCACAGCCCGACGAGGGCGGCGGGGAGGGCGGATGTCAGGTGTCGGATTTCGGGGTCGGCATGTGGCACTCGATCACCATAGGAACCACGATGACTCGGGTGACATGAGCCAGGTACCCGGGAAAACGGTGGGGCTGGCACCACCTTTTAGGACTTCTTAATCGCATGGCCTTGCCTTTCGGGTCGGTGGTTCCCCAAGGTCTGCGGAATTTCACCTCATATGGACTGGTGGCAACCAGGGTTCCGGCGAGGGCCCGTCAGTGCCTGTGCTTCCTGCCGCGGCCCTGGGGGCGGCCCCGTGAGCCGGGTGCGGGGCTTGGCATGAGGCGGAGCCGACTCCTCCGGGCCAGCATCGGCTCGTACACCAGGGTGCGCAGCTCCTCCAGGGCCGCTCGCGCGGGATGCCCCGAATCCAGCACCTCCGCGACGAACTCGGGCGCGTCCCTGCCCACCGACTCGCGGAGTTGCTCCATGACGGCCTCGGGGCCGCCCAGCTCAAGCAGGTTGATCAACCCCTCGGCGAGTAGCAGTGAGTACTCGCCGGGGCTGAGATCCTCGGGGCGCAGCTCTCCGGTCTCCAGGAGGGCGGTCAGGACGACGGGCCCCAGCATCGGATCACGCCGGAGCCCCGCCCGCATCGACCGGCCGCCGGGGAGCGTCTCCGCCAGGGTGGAGAGCATGGCGGAGGCGCGGGTACGGAAGGGGCAGGCGCGTACGGCGTCCAGAAGCGGCTCGACGTCACCTCCGTGCGTCGCCAGCCAGCCTTCGAGCTCGGCCGCCGCGGTCTCCTGGGTGTAGTGCTGGGCGAGCACCCCCAGCAGTTCGGCCGCCGTGGCGTCCGCCAGTTCCCCGAGCAGCGGGGCATCTCGCCCGTCGGCGAGCAACCGCTCCCGTACGGCTCGGGTGCCCAGGGGCGTCAGCCGTACCAGCGGGCCCGGCTCCGCCAGGCGCGGCAGGAGCCGGGCGCGTGCCTCGGGCGGCAACGGCAGGTCGTTCTCGGTGAGCTCGCCGAACTCGCCGAGCACGCCGGGACGCAGGTCGCTGGAGTACAGCTCGTCGGGCATACCGTGGCTCGGCTCGACGGCACCGAGGCCGGCGAGGGTGTCGAACACCGCGAGCAGGTCCCTTTCGACCTGGCAGCGCCAGAGGTCCTGACGGAAGCCGTCCTCCTCGGGATCGAGCAGGAAGTACTCCTGGCAGGCCAGCCATACGGTCTCCTGCAGCCGGGCCACGGGGATCGGGGTCGGCAGGCTGTACATCGTGTTCAGCACGTCGGGCAGCAGCAGGTCGAACGCCGTGGCGAGCATCGAGGAGGCGGCCCACCCGTAGGCGGGCGTGCAGATCTCGGTGCCCAGCTCGAAGACCGCCTCGAACGCGCGCCGCCACAGCGCCTCCGGGTCACGCAGGAGGGGGGCGGCCTTGGCCACCGGGACCAGGTGGCCCTTGCGCACTCGCACCAGGCCGGTCTTCTTCGCCCACGCCAGCAGGAGGTTCACCCGGGGCAGCTCGGCGGAGCTGCGTACCCGCAGATCCTGCTCCCCGGTGCCCAGCAGCGCCGCCAGCTCGCGGGCGTCGGCCAGCCGCAGGTTGCCGGTCTTGGTGAGGGGCCGCCCGCCCGTCCCCACCCAGCCGGTCAGGGCGGTCAGCTGCCGTACGACCTCGCTTTGGGCGGCCTCGGCGGCGAGTTCGGCGGCGGGAGGGAGGGCGACGGGGGACTGGGGGAAGGCCCGCTCGTCGTCGGGTCCGGCACCGGCGAACTCGGCCTCAAGAAGCTTGTCGAGTATGTCGGCGTCGAACCGTATCCGGCCCGTGTCGACATCGCGCTGGAATCCGGCCACGGCCCTTTCGTCGTCGAGGACGATGCCGTTGTCGAGGGCGGTCTGCGCCCAGAACTTCCCGATGCCCAGCCGGGCCGGGTCGGCCAGCGCCGCCGGGTACTCCGCCGCGGCCTCGGCCACGGCCGCCTCCAGCTCCGCCGGGGAGGCGCCCCGGGGGTCACGCAGGCCGGACGCGGCGAGGTAGCGCAGGAGCGTCAGCAGGCTTTCCGGCGCGGTGGCGAGGACATCCGGCTCGGCCGCGAGGTGCCGGGGAATCCATTCCAGCAGGAAACGCCGCACCTGTCGCGCGTCCCAGCAGGCCAGCCGCCCGTCGCGGCTGCGGTGCCGCGCGTCCAGAGCCGCCGCCAGCATCGCCCCGTCGGCTCGCATGCCGTGCTCATCCGCCCAGGCGAGGCAGCGGCGGACCAGCAGGTCCTTCGCCGACTCGAACTCCTCGGCCTCCTCCGGATCGAAATACGTCCGCACCATGAACCCCCGTACTCATGTGTCGTGACCAGGCCGAGTCGCTCTTTCCCGCCGGGACGGTGTGCGCAGGTCGGCCTCGGCGCGCACGGGATCCATCGTGTCATCATCATCGCTGACAGTGAGGGATCCAACGGAGCCTGCACGGGTGGCCGGTATGGGGCGCCGCAGCGGCCGCCGTCCCCCGTCTCCCAGGAGTGAGGAGCCGGGCGGCGTTGACGCTCCGCGTGTGGAATCTTGACCGCCGGACAGGGCCGATGCCCGCCTTCTCGCTGGATCGCCCACATGCTCGGCGCGTGGGCGGGGGAGTCAGCCGGGACGCTCGTCGGAGCGTCGGGCGAGTGCCAACGGCGCGTGCCGACGACGGCATAGATTGTCCGCATGATCAGCGCGTGGGCGGTGGAGGCGGTCGCCGTACTGGACGCGGAGATGGAGCGGACGCCTGTCACGCCGCTGCGCCGGTTCCCGTTGCCCGCCGGGTGGGAGGTGCGGCTGTGGATGAAGGACGAGTCGGCGCAGCCGACGGGGAGTCTCAAACACCGGCTGGCACGTGCCCTGTTCCGCCAGGCGATCGCCTCGGGCCGGATCGCGGAGGGCACCACGGTGGTGGAGGCCACCGGGGGTGCGATGGCGGTCGCCCAGGCCTACTTCGCCCGGTTGCTCGGCCTGCCGTACGTCGCGGTGATGCCCAGGAGGTCCTCGGGGGAGGGCGTCGAACGGCTGGGCGGGACGTGCCGGTTCGTCGATCCGCCCCTGGCCATCTACGGCGAGGCCAGGGAACTGGCCGATCAGGTCGGTGGCCACTACCTGGACCACTACGTCTCGGCCGCGGCCGTCGACTGGCACGGGGGGAGTCTGGCCGAGGAGCTGTTCGGGCAGGTGGGGGAGTGCCCGCACTGGGTGGTCGTCGGCGCGGGCACCGGTGCCACCTCCGCCGCCGTCGGCCGTCACCTGCGTGCCCATGAGCTGCCGGGCCGGCTGGCCGTGGTCGATCCGGAGAACTCCGCCTACTTCCCGGGCTGGGTGAGCGGCGCCGCCGACTACGGCACCGGGATGCCGTCCCGGATCGAGGGGATCGGCCGGCCGAGGATGGAGCCGGGGTTCGTCCCCGATCTCGTCGACCTGGTGGTGCCGGTGCCGGACGCCGCCAGTGTGGCCGCCGCCCGCCGGGTGCGCCGGGAGACCGGGCTGACGGTCGGCGCTGCCACGGGCACGAACCTGTGGGGTGCGCTGGAACTCGTCACGCGGATGCGCGCCCAGGGCGTCCGGGGCGACGTGGTGACCGTGATCGGCGACGCCGGCGCGCGCCACCTGCGGACCTGCCACGACGATGGCTGGGCGGCGGACAGGGGGCTGGACTGGCGGCCGTACGCGGCGCGGTTGGAAGGCCTGCTCGATCATGGGGAGTGCTGGACGACTTCGTGAGACACGAGGGTGGGACGTCCCGCACCCGACGGTGCGGGACGTCCCACCGTTGAGCGCGGGTGAGCCCCTACCGGGAGGCGCTCACCCGCGTTCTCCCCGTCAGTGGCCGTGGTTGTGCTCGTACATGCCCTTTTCCGGGATGGTGCTGGAGACCACGGCTTCGTAGGCCTTGCCGCGGGGGTTGGGGCGGGGGTCGACGAGGCCGGCGCACTGGCCGCTGCCGGTGATCTGGTTGGACACCCCGGCGTTGGACGGCGCGGGCGTGTTGCCGCCGCAGGCGAGCGCGCCGCGGACGCTGGTGCCCGCCATCACGAGCGCGTCGACGGTGGTGTTGTCGTTCAGCACCGCCGCGCCCCTGAGGTCGGAGCCGGCGATGATCAGCTGGCCGGTGGTGCCGGAGACGGTGACCGCGCCGTTGATCCGCGCCTTGAGCAGGTGCACCTCGGCGGCGGCGGACGAGGTGACCGCTCCGTTGATCGTGCCGCCGGTCACCACCAGGGACGCGCCGGCGGAGACGGTCACCCCGCCGTTGATCCGGGCGTCGTTCAGGCAGGTGACGCCGGAGCGGACAGCGAGCGTCCCGTTCCTGGTGCCGGTGACCGTGGTGGTGCAGGCGGGCGGCGCAGCGAGGGTGGTGACCGTGAAGCTCTTGGCCGTGCCGTAGTTGCCGCTGGGGTCGATCGAGCGGTACTCGACGGTGTGCCTGCCGCGCGGCAGCTTGCCGAACGTGAGGCTGTCGATGACGGTGCCGCTCTCGCTGAACGTCCACGGCAGGTCGGCGGAGGTCGGCCAGCCGAAGTAGTTGAACCAGCCGTCGCCGTCCACCCGGGACTCGCTCACCACGTACCCGTCCTGGTCGTCGCCGCCGGTGAGCCTCATGGTGAAGGGGCCGTTGTAGACGTGGGTGTCGCCGGAGGCGACCAGCGGCTCGGAGAGCTGGTAGCCGGTGGTGGGCGGGGTGTTGTCGACGGTCCAGGACCGGGTGTCACTGCCGGAGGTGGCGGTGAGGGTGTGGTTGCCGGGGGTGAGGGTGAGCGCGCCCAGATCCAGGTCCCCGTCGCTCTCGTCGAGCCGTGCGCCGTCCAGCGTCCAGGTGACGGCGGGGACGCTGTCGTCGGGGTGGGTGGTCTCGACGTAGACCACCTCGTCGTGGCCGACGGCCTGGTTGGTGGGCGTGGAGGAGAGCAGACCGGCGCCGACCTCGGCGGGGACGGTGGTCACGGTCGTGTCCACGGTCCAGGTGCGGGTCGCGGTGAGGGCACCGGAGCGGATGGCCGGGTCTCGCACGAAGCCGGTCGGGTCGGCGACGGTCGCCTTCACCGTGTGCCTGCCGGCCGGCAGGTTCAGCGTGCGGAGGTCGAGCGCGGTGCCCCCACCCGGCAGTTCGGTGCCGTCGACGCTCCAGGTGGTGGTCAGTGAGTGGCTGTTGGGGTGCAGCGGCTCCACCCAGAGCACCCGGTCGGCGCCGACCGGCGACGTGGTGGGCGTGCCGTCCTGGATGAGGCCGACCTTGGCGGAGATCTTCTGGGTCATGATCTCACGGCTGACCTGGTCGTAGTAGTAGCCCAGCGTCCTCATGATGGAGTGCTCGCTGGGCCGCCAGACGCCTTTGCCGAAGTACAGGCCGCCCTCGTGGCGGCTGATGGTGCCGCCCGCCTCGCTGGGCTCGCCCAGCCAGCGCCACCACTTCTTCCGCTGGTCGGCGATCTGCTGCTCGGTCAGCAGGGTGTGGTGTACGGAGCTTGGCTCGGCCCCGGCGTAGGTGCCGCCCTCCACGCCGCGCGTGTAGTAGGTGTACTCGTCCTGCAGGCCGCCCAGCGAGTGGCCGATCTCGTGCGGCGCGATGAGGGCCGACATCGAGTTGTGGCCGGAGGAGGTGGCGTAGGCGCCGCCCGCTCCGCCGTAGGTTCCGCTGTTGCCCAGGGCCAGGATCTGCCGGTTGGCGCTGCTGGTCCCGGTCACCAGGTTGGCGTACGTGTTGGCCGCCGAGTTGCTCATGGTGATCAGCCGCTGGACGCTGGCGGGGTTGCAGCCACCCCAGAAGGCCATGCTCAGCGGGGTGTTCTTCTTGCCGGAGGCCAGGTCGGGGTCACAGCCGATGCCGGACTCGCCGGAGACGATGTCCACCCGGTAGACGTTGAAGTAGTTGCGGTAGGACTTGTACGGCTCGATGGACCACATCACGTTGAGCTGCTGATCGGTGTCGGCGGCGAACGTGGACTGCTCCTTCTCGGTGTAGCCGTCGCCCATGATGATCAGATTGAACCGCTTGGCCGGGGCTCCGGTGACCTGGAGCGGCACCACGGTGGCGCTGCCGACGGCGGCGTCGGCGGCGTTGGCGGGGGCTATCGGAGTGAGCAGGGCGGCGGTCATCGAGACGGCCGCCAAGGCGGTGAGCGGCCTGGTGATACGCATGGTTGGGGGAACCTCCAGGGGGCGGTCGGGGCGGCCCCGCACGGTCGTGCGTCGGCGCCCCGGGCATTCATCTCAAACAGGGATTTATGGGCTCATTTGGTGGAACAGCGGGCGCTCGCCCAAGGCGCCCGGGGACCGGTACGGCCGTGGGCCGGCCGTACCGGGAGGGGAGGTCAGCGCTCCCCGCGAGAGGGGAGCATGTCGTCGTCGGGGAGGGACGGCACCGCGCGGCTGTTGACGGTGATGCTGTCGGACACCCCGGCCCAGCGCCTGAGCGTCGCCGTCGCCGCGTCACGCTCGGCCGGGCTCAGCTGGGAGATGTTCGCGCCGTGGTTGGCGCCGGGGGCGACGTACAGATGGGAGTCGTTCCGGCTGGGCGTGAACCGCTCCGCGCTCCACGGGTCGTTCTCGCCGTAGATGAACATCATCTGGCTCGCGTCCTTGCGCACCCAGTGGTCCACGTCGAGCATCGGCTTCGGGTCGTGCCCGGTGCGCAGCTCGGCGGGGAGCACCGAGTTGGGCTGGTACAGCTTGGGGTATCTGGCCACGCCGCGCAGGTGCGCGAACTTCAGGTCGGGCCAGCCGAGCTGGCTCGCCGCCTGGTAGTAGTACGGGGCGTAGTAGTTGAGGCCCTGGTCGGTGTAGAAGGAGAAGCCCGCGATGTCGTCGATCCACGCGTAGATCTCGTCATCGGAGGCGGTGGCGGCCGGCACCTTCGCGCAGTCGGACACCTTGGCGTACTGCCAGAACGCCCAGACCGTGTCGAGGACCGTCATCTCGAACGACCGGTCGGCGGTGCCCAGGGTCTTCTCGAAGGTGATCCCGTCGCGCGCGGCGGTCTCCACCAGCTTCGGAACCAGCCGCTCGCGCCGCTTGAGCGCCTCGATCTGCACGTTGTCCAGCGCGGTACGGCAGGCCTGGTCGGCCACGTTCGCGAAGAAGTCGTCGTAGGTGTGGTCGGACGGGTTGACCCGGTCGTTCGGCGCGACGTAGGCCACCACGCCGTCCACGTCATCGGGGTAGAACCGCCGGTGGTAGACCGAGGTCATGCCGCCCTTGCTCGCGCCGGTCTGGATCCACTTCCCCGAGTAGACCGTCTTGAGCGCCTCGACGATCCGGTGCTCGTCACTGGCCTCCTGCCAGATGTCGAGCTTTCCCCAGTCCGCCGGGTCCGGGCGGGAGTTCCGGAAGAACCGGTGCTCCACCGAGACCTGGTTGGCGCCGAGCAGCCGGGTCGGCTCGGTCTGGGAGGCGCCGGGGTTGACCGGCAGGCCGTACCCGCCGGTGAGCAGCACGACCGGCGCGTCGGCGGACCGGTGCAGCAGGGTGAACCGCTGCTCGTACGTGCCCTTGCCCGGATGGCGGTGGTCGATCGGCTGGGTGAGACGCAGGACGAAGAACCGGTAGCCGGTCGGCCGGGTCTCCGAGACCACGGTCAGCCCGGGGATGGCGGTGAGCTTGCCGAGGAGTTCGTCCTCGACCGCCGCGGCGGGGGACGCGAGGCCGGGTTCCGCCGCCGCGGCGGGGGTGACCCCGGCCACGCCGATCGAGCCGGCGGTGAGGACCGCCAGCATGAGGGCGGGAAGTGCGCGCACTGATATGTCTCCTTCTGGCACACGAAGTGTCGAAGGAGGCTATCGATCATGCTTTGTCCGTGGTAGTCCTAATTTCCATAATTCCAGTGTTATGGGAGTGTCTGTGGTGGTTGGTGTGGAACGCCGACGCTCCGCCGGCTCAGGGCGCCGGGAAGGCCGATCACGACTTCGCGTACAGGGCCTGCCAGTAGTAGCTCCACGGGGTTCCCCAGCCGTCCGCGACGAGTCGCCAGTCGTCGCCGGGCTGGTACACCTCGACGAAACGCTCGGACTGTGCCTGGACCGCCGCGCTGTCGTGCACGTCGATGATCTCGCGGAGCAGGCCGGATTCGAGGGCCTGCTGGACCACGGCCTGCCCCTCGTAGTGTCCGTCCAGGTCCGGGTCCAGGTACTTGCCGACCGGGTTCTTCGTGTAGAAGTGCGTGGCGATGCCGTCGATGAGGAAGAGGTAGTTCCTGACCGTGTCCGCGGGCATCTCGGCGAACGAGTCGATGTTGACGCACAGGTCGAAGGGCTCGCCGCCGGAGAGGTCCTCCACCTCGTCGATGCCCAGGAACCTGATCCTCTCGAACTGCTCGCCGGTCAGCACGGCGCGCAGATACTCGCGGGAGAGCTTCAGGCAGTTCTCCAGGTCGATGATGTGGTATTCCGCGACATCGTGGTTCGACAGGATGGCGTGGCAGGACCGGCCGTACCCGGCGCCGATCTCCAGGATCCGCGCGCCGTCCATTTTCACGGACCGTGCCATGAAATCGAGCTCAAGAACCGCCTGCAGATAGTCCAGGCAGATCGACTCACCCTTCAGGGTGACCGCGATGGGCTCTCCCAGCTGGCGGTTCCTGATCCGGAGCATGCGCTCCCAGTTCTCCGGTGACAACTGGAGGCCAAGGTTGTGAATGAGCGTCTTCAGATATCTCCGGCCGTTGACCTCTGGATTCCAGAGTGCGAGCTTGTAGTTCACCCGGCTGGATTTGAAACGGCTCAGATCGGGGGACTCGTCCAGGGCGAGATTGTTCTCGTTAATGTGCGCCCACTGAGGACTCTGGCCATATTTATGACTCATTTGCTGCCCTTTCCTGGCGCTCGGCGATTCGGGGTCCGCAGGGCGCCGCACCCACGTCCGCACGAGTATCGCGCACCGAACCGGCTCGCGCCTAGATCACTTCTCCGGCTCTCCCGGGGCCCGGAACCCCGGCACACGGCGGCCCTCCGGAGCGGCTGGCGCCCGGTCCCGGCGTTGATCGCGGGCATGATCGTGACAGGGGGTTAATGGCGGTGCCGCCGAATGCCCAGGTCAGCACGGGGGCGTTACCCGAAGGACAACAAGATGTACTCGCAGTTCCACAGGTTGTTGTCAATAAATTTATCCAATTGTGACATATCAACTATAAGATCACGTTTCATGATCACGAATCTCCCCGTACCGGACGGACCGTCGGCATGGCCGTGGCGTGGGGCTCCGGGCGTCGCGGCGCCGGACGGGAGGTTACCCGCGGTTGCCCGCTGACACGGTGGGTCTCGGTGAGCTAGGAATGATGTCACTGAACGAGACGCTCGCTGACCGGTTCGGAACGTGAAGGAATTCGGGATTGTCGATGCTTTTGCCGTTGGGTCAACGGATTCACCGTGGCGCCGGACCCGATGAAACCGCCAGTTTTCCACGAATAGCAGGCCGCCCGCTCCGCCCTCTCACCACAGCCCCGTCGAGAACGACCCCTGTCTGAGAATTCCACGAAGTGGGGGAGTGGTTCACTCTGCCGCTGCGCAGGACCCGGGTCGCCAGACTAAACGAGGATGTAGTAAATGCTGGCATCGCAGCATCGCAGCGTACTTGATGTCCTGAAGGGGTTGCTCGCCGAGAGCAGCGCGGGAAACGGCCGGTTGGTGCTGGTCAGCGGGGGATTGGCAAGCGGGAAGACCGAGTTGCTGCACGAGTTCTCGCGGGTCGCGGCCACCTCCGGCGCGTTGCTGCTCAGCGCCACCGGCTCCCTGGGGGAGAACACCCTGCAGGCGGGCATGATCGACCAGTTGTTCCACGGTGCGGGGCTGCCGCCGGAGGTCTCGGACCAGGTGTCACGGCTGATCCGGCGGCACACCGTGACGACCGGCGCCACCCGGCACGCCGAGGCCGAGGTCGTCCGCGAGATCGGCGACGTCCTGCTGGAGCTGTCCAGGGAGCGCCCGGTGGTCGTCGGCGTCGACGCCGTCCATCTGGTGGACGGCCTCTCACTCCGGCTGCTGCTCTATCTGTGCCGCAGGATAAGCTCCGCCCGCATTCTGCTGATCATGAACGAGTGGGATCTGCCGCAGTCCACGATCCCGTCCTTCTCCGCCGAGGTCACCCGAGGGTTCCACCACCGGATCTGGCTGACCCCGCTGTCGGTCGGTGACATCGCCGAGGTGCTGCCCCCCACGATGGATCCGGCCGCCGCCGTCGCGCTCCAGCGGCTGAGCGGTGGGAACCCGATGCTGGTCAACGCCCTGATCGAGGACCATCGTGCCGACCCCGGCGACCCGATCGCCGCCGGGGCGGCGTACGCCCAGGCGGTGATGGCGTGCCTGCACCGGTGGGAGCCGGAGCTGCTCTGGGTGGCCCGGGCCCTGGCGGTCCTGGGGGAGCCGGGCTCGGCCGGGCTGACCGGCGGCCTGGCGAAGATCAATCCGAAGGCCGCCGAGCGGGCGGTGGAGGTCCTGACCGAGGCGGGCCTGCTGGCCGGCGGCTGGTTCCGGCACCCGGTGGCCGCCGCGGCGGTGCTGGACGGCATCGGTGCCGAGGAGCGTTCGTGCCTGCACGTCCGCGCGGCCGTGCTGCTGTACCAGCGCGGCATGTCCACCACGAAGATCGCGGGGCATTTCGTCGCCGCGGACCGGGCGCCGGAGGACTGGGCGACCGGGGTGCTGCGGGACGCGGCCGAGCAGGCGCTGGCCGGCAATGAGGTGGCCGTGGCCGTGCAGTGCCTGGAGCTGGCCCTGCGGTCCGTCCGCGACGAGGGCGAGCGTCCGGCGATAACGAAGGTGCTGGTCCGGGCGCTGTGGCGGGTCAACCCCTCGGCGGCCGCGCTGCATCTGCCGCTGCTGCGGGAGGCCCTGGAGAAGGGATGCCTGTTCGGTCAGGACGCGGCGGCCGTGGTGCGGCACTCGCTGTGGAACGGCGACGTGCAGACGGCGTCGAGGGCGATGGAGGCGCTGACCGCGACCCCCGATCTGCTGAACGTGCAGACCGCCGCCGAGCTGCACCTCACCTACCAGTGGTTCTACGGGACGTCGCGGGGTCCACACGGGAGGTTCGACACCGCCTCCGCCTGGGGCGCCGAGGCCCGCAGGATGACCTCGATCTGGACGCACGGCGACGGCGAGGTGGCGCTGGTGAGCGCCGAGAACATCCTGCAGAGCTGCCGGCTCGGCGAGACCACCCTGGAGGTGGTGGCCATCGCGGTACTGACCCTGATGTACGGGGGCAGGACGGAGCGGGCCACTCACTGGTGTGACGAGCTGATCGACGAGGCGGTCCGCAGCGGCGCGCTCACCTGGCAGGCCGTGCTCGGTGCGGTCCGGGCCGAGATCGCGTTCCGGCAGGGGGAGGTGGTGGTCGCCGCGACCAAGGCGCGGGCCGCCCTGGAGCTGATGCAGGCGCAGAGCTGGGGCATCCTGATCGGCTACCCGAGGTCGACGCTGCTGCTGGCCCACACGGCGATGGGGCAGTACGAGGAGGGGGCCGAGCTGCTGCAGCAGCGGGTGCCCGACGAGATGTTCGCGACCCTGATCGGCCTGCGGTACCTGCACGCGCGCGGTCACTACTACCTGGCCACCGATCGGGTGCTCGCCGCGATCAGCGACTTCCAGACCTGCGGCAGGCTCATGCAGGACTGGGAACTCGACCGGCCGATGCTGGTTCCCTGGCGCAGCAACCTGGCCGAGGCGAACCTCCGGCTCAGCCGCTGGGGGGTGGCCCGTGACCTGGTGACGGAGCAGATGGAGCGGCTCAAGCCCATCGACCTGCGGACCCGGGGCGTCTCCCTGCTGATCCTGGCCGCCGCCAGCGGGCTCGCGCAGCGTGTCGAGCTGCTGCGCGAGGCGGCGGAGTGCCTGCGGACGGCGGGCGACCGGCTGCTGCTGTCCCGGGCGCTGGCCGATCTGGGCGCGGCCCTGCAGCAGCTCGGGGAGGCCGACGAGGCCAAGCCGCTGATCTGCCGGGCGATGCGGGAGGCCGAGATCTGCCACTCCGGCGTGATGCCCCTGCGGCTCAGCAAGAGCTGGACCACCGGCCCCGTTCTGCCGGACGCGGGGGAGCCCGCCGAGGACCCGAACCCGCTGGGGCTCAGCGACTCGGAGTGCAGGGTGGCGGAGCTGGCCGCGCTCGGGCACACCAACCGGGAGATAAGCCGGACGCTGCACATCACGGTGAGCACCGTCGAACAGCATCTGACCCGCGTCTACCGGAAGCTGGGAGTGAAGAGCCGGGCCGATCTGCCCCCGGTTCTCACGCCCCCCGACCGGCGGGGATCCGTCAGACCACCCGAGGCGGAAGCGAGAGCCAAGTCGGGCATGCGGGGAATCGCACAGTGAACAGTTCGCCCAATCTCAGGAGTCACACATGCCAGTCACCTCGCCGTGCCGGATCTGCTCGGGCACGGTTCGTGAGTTCCTCGACTTCGGCAGGCAGCCGCTCTCCGACGCGTTTTTGACGCCGGAGGACCTCGAGGGAGAGTTCTTCTTCACCCTCGCCGTGGGGATCTGTGAATCGTGCACGATGGTGCAGCTCATGGAGGAGGTGCCGCGCGACCGCATGTTCCACGAGAGCTATCCGTACCTCTCCTCGGGGTCGGCCGTCATGCGCGAGCACTTCCAGGCGATCGCCAAGCGTTTCCTGGCCGTCGAGCTCACCGGGCCCGACCCGTTCGTCGTCGAACTCGGCTCGAACGACGGCACCATGCTCCAGGTGATCGCCGAATCGGGTGTCCGTCACCTGGGGGTGGAGCCGTCCGGCGGGGTGGCGGACCTGGCCGCGGCCAAGGGCATCCGGGTGCGCAAGGACTTCTTCGAGGAGGCGACCGCGTCCGACATCCTCGCCGCCGACGGACCGGCCGACGTCATCTACGCCGCCAACACCCTGTGCCACATCCCGTACATGGAGTCGATCCTGCGCGGTGTCGACAGGTTGCTGGCGCCCGGCGGGGTCTTCGTGTTCGAGGACCCGTACTTCGCCGACATCCTGGAGCGCACCTCGTTCGACCAGATCTACGACGAGCACTTCTTCTTCTTCACGGTCCGCTCGGTACAGGAGATGGCGAGGCGGTTCGGGTTCGAACTCGTCGACGCGGAGCGGCTCTCCGTGCACGGCGGCGAGGTCCGCTACACCCTGGCGCGTCCGGGAGCGAGGCAGCCGGCCCAGGCGGTGACCGACCTGCTGGCCGAGGAGAGCGCGGCCGGGGTCACCGAGCCGGCGACGCTCGAGGGCTTCGCCTCCCGGGTCGGGCACATCCGCGAGCGGCTGCCGGCGCTGCTGGGCGAGCTGCGCGACAAGGGGGAGCGGGTCGTCGGATACGGCGCCACCGCCAAGAGCGCGACGGTGACGAACTACTGCGGCATCGGCCCCGAGCTGGTCCCCTTCGTCTGCGACACGACCGCGGGCAAGCAGGGCAGGCTCACGCCGGGGGCGCACATCCCGGTACGGAGCCCCGAGGCGTTCTCCGACCCCTACCCGGAGTACGCGCTGCTCTTCGCCTGGAACCACGCGCAGGAGATCATGGAGAAGGAGAAGGAGTTCCGCGCGGCGGGCGGCAAGTGGATCCTCTACGTTCCCGAGGTGCGCGTTGTCTGACCAGCCGCTGGTCGTGGTCCTGGGCGCCTCCGGTTTCGTGGGCTCCGCCCTCGTGACGGAGCTGGCCGGGCGGGATGTCCGGCTGAGGCTGGTGGCGCGGAGGCCCGCCGTGATCCCCCCGGGCCACGCGGCCGAGGCCGAGGTCCGTACCGCGGACCTCACCGGCGCGGGCCAGGTCGCCGAGGCGATCGCCGGCGCCGACGTGGTGGTCAACCTGCTGCTCTACACCGGCGGCGGGACCTGGCGGGCGGCGGAGGACGAGTCGCCGGGCGAGCGGGTGAACGTCGGCGTGGTACGCGACATCGTCGCGGCCATCCGGGCGGAACGCCGGGACGGCCCACCCCCCGTGGTCCTCTTTCCCGGCTCGACCTCCCAGGTCGGCCCGAGGGCGGAGGCCAGGATCGACGGCACCGAGCCGGACGACCCGGTGACCGCCTACGACCGGCAGAAACTGGCCGCCGAGCGGGAGCTGAAGGCCGCCACGGCGGAGGGTCTGCTGCGCGGGGTCACGCTCCGGCTCGGCACGGTGTTCGGCGGCAGGGTCTCCCCGACCGCCACCGACCGGGGGGTGGTGACCACCATGGTGCGCCGCGCGCTGGCGGGTGAGCCGCTGACCGTGTGGAACGACGGGACGGCCGAGCGCGACCTGCTCTACGTCGGGGACGTGGCCGGCGCCTTCCTGGCCGCGCTCGACCACGCCGACTCCCTCGCGGGCCGGCACTGGCTCATCGGCACCGGCGGCGGCCGGAGCGTGCGCGACATCTTCACGACCGTCGCCGCGACCGTGGCCGCCAGGACGGGGGCGCCCGCGGTCCCGGTCGTCTCGGTGCCGGCGCCGCCGGACGCCACCGGAATGGACTTCCACAGCGTCGTCGCCGACCCGGCCGCCTTCCGCGCGGTCACCGGATGGCAGGCCCGGGTGCCGTTCCGCGAGGCGCTGGAGCGCACCGTCTCCTCGCTGATCCGCGCTGACGAGGTGCCGCTCTGACCTGTTTCAGGCGACCCCTATCTTGCTCGCGGGCGACCCCTACCTTGTTGACCCCGCACCGGCGGTCCGAGCATGCTGGACCGCGTTCCGTGACCGTCCGTCATCCTCGACCGATTGGCGACTGTTGTGACCGAACACCCCCCGGCGGCGCGGCCGTAATGAAATCCCGCGCGCTCGCCGTCACCGGCGCTTTCGAATTCACTCCCGAGGTGTTTCCCGACGAGCGGGGCCTCTTCGTCTCCCCGTTCCAGGAGGCGGCGTTCGTCGAGGCGGTCGGGCACCCGCTCTTCCCGGTCGCGCAGACCAGCCAGAGCGCCTCGGCGCGCGGCGTGCTCCGCGGGATCCACTTCACCCTCGCCCCGCCGGGGACCGCCAAGTACGTGCACTGCGCGCGGGGAAGCGCGCTGGACATCGTCGTCGATCTCCGGGTCAGCTCCCCGACGTTCGGGGAGTGGGACCAGGTGGTGCTTACCGGTGAGAGCTTCCGCTCGGTGTACTTCCCGCCGGGGCTCGGCCACGCCTTCGTCGCGCTCGAGGACGACACCGTGATGTCCTACCTGCTCTCGCAGCGGTACCGGAAGGAGAACGAGCTCGCGCTCTCGGCCCTCGACCCGGAGATCGGGCTGCGGCTGCCCGAGGACCTGGCGCCGATCCAGTCGGAGCGGGACCGGGAGGCGCCCACCCTGGCGAAGGCGCGGGCGCTGGACATGCTGCCCGACTACAAGGAATGCCTGCGGATCGAGGAGACCTTCCGGCAGGCGTGACGGCGGCGTGCGGGAGCCGGTCGCGGCTCGGGGGCGTTGATCCTGGCCGATATCCACCGGGAGCTCGGGCGCACTACGACCGCCGCAAAG
>NZ_JBEOZN010000036.1:0-74641 GCF_040298085.1 Streptosporangium sp. NPDC001681
TCCTGATGCATGTCCGTGGAATCCAGCACATACCCCGGATCCTTGGCCCCCAGATCCATCCAGTGAGCCCGCACACACAGAAAACCCACCAGCTCAGAACCCAGGAACACCGGCGAGAACAACGTCGCGTCATAAGCGTGCGCCGCGTTCCAGTACGGATAGTTCAGCAGCACCACATCACCCGGACGCAGGTTCTCCCGCCCCACGTACTCCACCCCCTTGCGCAGGGAGAAGTCGTTGGCGCCGAGGAAGAAGGTGAGCCCGGTGGCCTCGGCGATCAGCCGCAGGTCGGCGTCGTACATCGACATGCCGAAGTCGTGGACCTCGTAGATGACCGGGTTGAACGACGTGCGGATCAGCGTGGCCCGCATCTCCTCCGCCGCGGCGAGCAGGTAGCTGCGCACCACCTCGGCGGTCGCCCCGTCAAGGGTCTTGCCCGGTTGCTCGGTCACGATGCCACCTCCACAAGCCTGACCAGCAGGTAACCGTGCTCGTCGACCTCGACCCGCTGCCCCGAGGGGACCACGGTGGTCGAGGTGCCCTCGTCGACGAGGGCGGGTCCGTCGAACGCGTCGCCCGGCTCCAGCAGCGCGCGGTCGTAGACGGCGAACGACGCCGTGGCCCGGGTGCCGAAGTCGTAGGCGTCCCTGCGGGCGAACAGTGCCCGGCCCGCGTCGCCGTCGCCCGGCGGGCGCACCACCAACTCCGGCCGGTCGGTGCGGCCGATGCCGCGCACCCGCAGGTTGAGGATCTGCAGCCGGTTGTCCATGGCATGGCCGTAGCGCGCCACGTGGGTCTCCTCGAACGCCCGCCTGATCGCGTCCCGGTCGAGGTCGCGGCCCGCGGTGACGATGAGCGAGTGCTCCTGCCCCAGGTAGCGCAGCTCGAACTGGCGCTCAAGGACCATGCGCCCGGCCGCGACCCGCTGCGCCTCCAGGGAGTCGACGGCCTCGGCCTCGATGCCCTTGAAGATCGTCTCCAGCTCGTCGAGGTCCGCGTCGTCCAGGGTGGCCATCACCGTGCGGGAGAAGTCGTCGACGATGTCGGCGCTGAGCATGCCCCAGGCGGAGAACCCGGACGGCGCGAACGGCACGATGACCTCGCCGATGCCCATCTCCGCCGCGAGCAGCGGGGCGAGCAGCGGTCCGGCCCCGCCGAACGCGAGCAGCGAGAAGCCCCGGGGGTCGTGCCCCCGCTCGACGGTGATCTGCCGGACCGCGCCGACGGTCTTGGCCAGCAGCACGTCGAAGACGCCCGCCGCGGCGGCCTCCGTGCTCAGCCCCAGGGGCCGGGCCACCTGCTCGTCGAGCGCCGCGCGAGCGGCGTCGGCGTGCAGGTCCATGGTCCCGGCCAGGAAACGGCCCGGGTCCACGTAGCCGAGGACCACCGCCGCGTCGGTGACAGTGGGGCGGGTGCCGCCCCGGCCGTAACACACCGGGCCGGGGTCGGCACCCGCACTGTGCGGACCCACCTTGAGCAATCCCCTCTCCAACCACGCGATCGAGCCCCCTCCGGCCCCTATCGTGCGGATGTCGTAAGTGGGGATCAGCAGCGGGAAGTGCTCCAGCTGCGCCTCGTAGGCGGCCACCGGGGACCCGTGCTCGATCACGCACGCGTCCAGCGAGGTGCCGCCGATGTCGAAGGTGAGCAGGTCCCGGCGGCCGAGGGCGGCGGCGAGGTGCGCCGCGCCGACGATGCCGCCCGCCGGGCCCGACAGCACCGTGTGCGTCGGGGAGGTCTTGGCCACGGAGGACGTCATGGAACCGCCGCCGGACCTCATGATCAGGAACTGCCCGCCGAACCCGCGCTCGGCCAGCCCGTGCTCCAGCCTGTCGACGTACCTCTCGAAGATCGGCCGGATGTAGGCGTCGAGGACCGTCGTGCTGGTCCGCTCGTACTCGCGGTACTCCCTGACGATGTCGGTGGAGAGCGAGACCGTCACGTCCGGGTACGCCTCGCGGATGATCCGGGCGGCCTGGCGCTCGTGGGAGGGGTCGAGGAAGGAGTGCAGGAAGCAGACGGCGATCGACACCACGCCCTCCTCCTCGACCAGGACCCGGGCCGCCTCCCTGACGCCCTCGGCGTCGAGCTCCTCGACCACGCGGCCCCGGTGGTCGAGCCGTCCCCGCACCCCCGCGGTGTGACGGCGCCGCACGAGGCTCTCGGGGCGCTCGTACTGGAAGTCGTACATGTGGTCGGCGGGCACGTTGCCCCGGCCGATCAGGAAGATGTCGCGGAAGCCGTCGTTGGTGATGATCCCCGTCGGCTCACCGCGCCGTTCCAGGACCGCGTTGAGGCCCAGGGTGGTGCCGTGGATGAACAGCTCCACCTCCGACAGGTCGGTACCGAGCGCGGTGACCGCGTCGAGCACGCCCTCCCAGGGGCGGGCCGGGGTGGTCGAGGCCTTCCTGAAACGCACCTCATGAGTGCGGGTGTTCAGCTCCATCGCGTCGACGAAGGTGCCGCCGATGTCGACGGCCAGACGGATGTGCTTCGGGTCGGGCATTGAGGGTGTCACCTTTCGATCAGCGCGGGGATCTCGGCGGCGCGGTGGCAGGCGACCAGGCTCGCGTCGTACGGGCGGAGCTCCTGCTCCTGCTCTCCGCATTCGTCTGTCGCGAAGGGGCAGCGCGGCGCGAGGGCGCAGCCCCCGGCGGCGTCCGCCTCCTCCAGATCCTTGGTCAACTCGACCTGCGGGCCGCCGTAACCGGCGCCGAGGCTGGGGGCACTGGACAGCAGCGCCCTGGTGTAGGGGTGCCCGGGGTTGCCGAAGACCTCCTCCACCGGCCCCTCCTCGACGATCCGTCCCAGGTAGAGCACCACGACGCGGTCGCAGAACCCCCGCACGGTGGCCAGGTCGTGGGAGATGAAGACCGAGCCACGCGAGCTGTCGCCGCTCACCTCGGCGATCACCTTCAGGATCTGCGCCTGTACCGTGACGTCAAGCGCCGAGGTCGGCTCATCGAAGACGATCAGGTCGGGTTCGCCGACGAGCGCGCGGGCGATGCCGACGCGCTGCGCCTGCCCGCCGGACAGCTCATGCGGGCGCCGCTCCAGGATCGACGGGTCCAGTTCCATCCGCTCCAGGGCGCGGGCGACACGCGAGGCGCGCTCCGCGGCGGGCACCCCGGCGGCGCGCAGCGGCTCGCCGATCGCGTCCTGCACGGTCCGCCGGGGACTGAGCGACCCGATCGGGTCCTGGAAGACCAGCTGGGCGCGGGTACGCAGCCGGCGCAGCCGGGCGCCGCGCAGCTCGGACAGGGCGTGACCGGCCACCTCGACCCTGCCCCGCGAGGGCTGCACCAGGCCGAGCATCAGCCTGGCCAGGGTGCTCTTACCGCAGCCGCTCTCCCCGACGACGCCCAGCCGCTCGCCCGCGGCGACGCTGAGGCTGACCCCGCGCAGGGCGTGGTGCCCCCCGCCGCCGAAGCGGCTGCGGTAGACGACGTGCGCGTCCTCGATGCGCAGCACGCTCTCCCTCGCACCGGGCGAGGTGGCCATACCGGCGGACGGGGCCGTTCCCGCGGGCGGGGTCTCCGCGGGGACCGGCGGCTCGGCGGGGTCGTCGAGCGGGCCCGAGCGGGGGTGGAAGCAGGCGGCGCTCCAGTCCATGGCCAGGGGCCCGGCGACGGGCAGGTCCGCCGTGCACAGCTGCGTCGCGTGCGCGCAGCGCGGCGCGAACGGGCAGGATGACGGCGCCTCGGTCAGCAGCGGCATCGCGCCGGGGGTCGCGGTCACCGGGCGCCCGTCGATGTCGGGCACCGAGCGCAGCAACGCCCGCGTGTAGGGGTGGGCGGGCTCGTGGAGCACCTGCGGGCCTGGGCCGCTCTCCACCACCGTCCCCGCGTACAGCACCACGACGCGGTCGCAGACCTCCGCGATCGACGCCAGGTCGTGGGAGATCAGCAGCACACCGCGCCGCTCCGCGTTCGCGGCGAGCCGGAACCGGTTGAGGATCTCCCTGGTGAGCGTGACGTCCAGCCCGGTGGTGGGCTCGTCGGCGATCAGCAGGCCGGGCGCGCACCCGGTGGCCAGCGAGATCATGACGCGCTGCGCCATGCCGCCGGAGAGCTCGTGCGGGTAGGCGTCCAGGCGGCGCCTCGGGCTGCGGATGCCGACCGACTCGAACAGCTCGGCGGCGACCTCCCTGGCCGGAGCCGGGGCCAGCGACCGGTGGGTGACCAGCCGGTCGACGAGCTGGCGGCCGACGGTACGGGTGGGGCTGAGCGCGCCGCGCGGGTTCTGGAAGCAGATCGCGGCGCCGTGCCCGCGGAAGGCCTCCAGCTCGGCGGCGTCCATCGTCAGCACGTCGGCGCCGTCGAACATGACCCGTCCGGTCGTCCGGGAGCCGCCGGGCAGCAGGCCCACGATCGAGCGGGCCACCATGCTCTTGCCGCCGCCGCTCTCACCGACCAGGCCGACCACCTCGCCCGGCTCGACGCTCAGGTTCACCCCGCTCAGCGCGGCGACCCGGCGTCCCGGCCGCCGGATCACGACGGAGAGGTCCTCGATCGACAGGAGTGTCATCGTCTGTCACCTCCTTGTGGAGTCGGCGCGTTCCTGCAGGCCCTCACCGAGGAGGCTGAAGCCCAGGACGCAGATCAGCAGGAAGAGGCCGGGCGGGACCGAGGTCCACCACCGGCCCGCGACGACGTCACCGGAACCGAGGCTGATCATGGCGCCCCACTCCGCGGTGGGCAGCGGCACGCCGAGTCCCAGGAAGGACAGCCCGGCCAGGGTGAGCATGGCCCAGCCGCAGTTCAGCGGGGCGATGACCCGCACCGGCGTCAGGCTGTTGGGCAGTACGTGCCGCCAGAGCACCCCCCAGAAGGAGGAGCCGGAGGTGCGGGACGCCTCCACGAAGGGCAGCTCCCTGATGGAGCGCACCTCGGCGCGGACCAGCCGGGCGTAGGCGGGTGCGTTCACCAGGGCGATGACCGCGATCAGGTTCGCCGTGCCGCCACCGAGCAGCGCGGCCACCGCCAGGGCCAGGATGAAGGTGGGGAACGCCTGGAAGACGTCGAGCACCCGCATCAGCACGTCGTCGGCCCAGCCTCCCCGGTATCCGGCGACCAGGCCGACGAGGCTGCCCGCGACCACGGCCAGGGCGACCGCGGCGACGGCGATGCCGACGTCGAGCCGGGCGGCGTGCAGGACCCGGCTCCACACGTCCATGCCGTTGAGGTCGGTGCCCAGCAGGTGCGCGCCGCCCGGCGGGGCGAGGGAGGCGAGGGGGTCGATCTCCTCGGGGCCCCAGGAGCTCAGCAGCGGCGCGAACAGGACGGCCACCGCGACCACGGCCAGGATGGCGGAGCCCACCGTGATCAGGGACGACGCGAAGCGACGGTCCGCGCCCGCCTCCCGGGCTCGTGGCGCTTCGGCCATCAGATCCTCACTCTCGGGTCGAGGATCGCGTGGACGACGTCGGCGATGAGGAAGACCACCACGTAGAACAGCGCGATCACGAGCACCGACGCCTGAACCACCGGGTAGTCCCGGTAGAGCAGGCCGCGCAGCGCCCACTGCCCGAAGCCCTGCCAGGAGAAGACGTACTCCACGAGGACCGTCGAGCCGATGGAGAAGCCGAACACCAGGGCCGCCAGCGCGGGAAGCCGCACCAGCGTGGCCCGCACCAGGTAGCCGCGGAGCAGCAGCCGGTCCTTCAGGCCGTGCGCGGCGGCGGCCGTGTACGCCTCGGAGGCCAGTACCTCGAGCGCGGAGGCCCGGACGCTGCGCAGCAGTGGCGCGACGATGACGATGACGAGCGTGGCCACCGGCAGCGCGAGGTGCTCCAGCGCGGAGACGAACGCTGGGCCGTTGGCGGTCAGCGCCGCGTCGAGCAGGTCGGCACCGGTGATCAGGTTCAGCTCGGTGTCGGGATCCACCCGGCCACTGGGTGCCGGGAACCAGCCCAGCACGCTGTAGCCCACCAGGACCAGCACCAGGCCGAGCCAGAACTCCGGTACCGAGTTGCCGATGAGCGCCGCGACGCGGACCGTGTGGTCGCCGAACCGGCCCGCGTGCCTGGCCGACCAGATGCCGAGCACCACCGCCAGCACCAGCGCCACGGCCAGCGCGATCACCACGAGTTCCATGGTCGGCCCCACCCGCAGGGCCATCTCCGAGCCCACCGGGGCACCGCTCTGGATGGAGGTGCCGAAGTCACCGGTGAACAGTCCCCCGACATAGTCGAGGAACTGCTGCCACAGGGGCCGGTCCAGCCCGAACCTGGCCCGCGCCGCGGCGGCGTCCGCCTCCGTGGCGTTGGGGCCGAGGATGGTACGGATCGGGTCACCCGGCAGGACCCTGACGAGCAGGAAGGTCAGCACGACCACCCCGAGGAGCACCGGGACGAGCTGGAACAGCCGCCTGAGGACGAACCGGAGGATACGCATGGATCAGGAGGAGGTGCTCAGGTAGCGCAGCCGGGCCAGGCCGTCCATCGGCTGGACCCATCCCGCCACCTCTTCCCGGACGGGGAGGTTGAAGTTGGGCTGGCAGATGACGACCCATGGCACGTCCTCGGCCAGGATCTCCTGCACGCGCTGCCAGAGCTTGGCACGCTCGGCCGCGTCGACGACGGTGTGGGACTCCTCGAAGATCTTCTCGACCTCGGGGTTGACGTAGTTGGAGTAGTTGAGGCTGGCGCCCTTGGTGAAGCTGGTGCCGAGCATGTACTCCACGTCGTTGACCCAGAGCTGGCCCAGGGTGATCTGCAGGGGGATGTTCTTCTTCGCCCTGCGCTCGCCGAGCGTGGCGGGGTCGAGCGGGGTGAGCTTCAGCTCGATGCCGGCCTTCCTGGCCTCGCTCTGCACGAGCACGGCGATCTGCTGCTGCTCCTCGCTGTCGGTCTGGAAGACCAGCTCGGAGGTGATCGAGGTCTTGCCCGCCGCGGCCAGCGCCTCCTTGGCCTTGGCGACGTCGTAGGCGTAGGGGTAGCCGGTCTCGGAGTAGCCGGGCATGTCCAGCGGGACGACACTCTTGGCCGCCCGTGCGTCGCCACCGTAGACATTGGCGATGATCTGCTCGTACGGCACCGCGTGGGCGAGCGCCCTGCGCACCGCGGGGTCGTCGAAGGGGGCGGTGGTCACCGACATCTGGATGGCGAGCTGGTTGTTGCTCGGCGCGGAGATGACCTTGATGCCCTTCGTGGACTTGAGGTCCTTGATGTCGCGCTGGCCGATGCCGAAGGCGACGTCGATGTCGCCGTTCTGCAGCTGCAGGCGCTGGTTGGAGGCCGCGGGCACCACGCTCAGCCTGATCTCGGAGCTCTTGGCGCCGTCGGTGCCCGGGTAGCCGGCGTTGGCGGTGAGCACGATCTCCTGGCCCTGGACCGCCTTCTCCACGTTGAAGTAGCCGCCGGTCGGGGGGTTCTTGGCGAACCACTCCTTGGCCCAGGGGTCGGCGTCGGTGGCGTGCTTCTTCGCCTCCTCGGAGTCGAAGACGTACAGCGAGATGGCCTGGATCTGCCGGGTCAGCGCACTGGGGAAGGCCTGGGTGAACGTCACCGTGTAGTCGTCGACCACCTCGATCTGGTCGGCCTTGGTAAGCCCGATCAGCCGGTAGACACCGGCCACGTTGGCCTTCGCGGCGAACGCGCGGTCCTTGGACCACTTGACGTCCTTGGCGGTCATCTCGTTGCCGCTGGCGAACTTGACGCCCTTGCGCAGCTTGAGGGTCCAGACCTTGTTGTCGGCGTCGGGCTCGAAGGACTCGGCGAAGGTGGGGGCGATGGCCTCGGTGTCGAGGATCTGGCCGTCGCCGACCGAGGTGACCCCGTAGTCGACCATGTAGGGGAAGACGTTCTTGTAGAGCATCAGGGCGGTCAGGTCGAACCCGACGAAGTCCTGGTCCCAGCTGCTCAGGTAGCTGCTCACCGCGATCCGCAGTTTCGAGGCGCCCGGGGCCCCGCCGGGGGCGGTGCTCGCCGCGGGCGCGGTGGATCCGCCGCCCCCCGTGGTGCCGGCGGCGCATCCGGTCGCCAGGAGGAGGGCGACCCCGCTGCCGAGCTGCAGGACCGAGCGGCGGGACAGCGCCGGGGATCCCGGACCGTTGGGACGAGAGAAGCCGGGCACGGCAGTCCTCCAGGGGGCCACAGGGGATAGGCCGCGAGGGAGACGGTCCACCCGACCTACATGTGGCATTTGTTCTATCAGACCTGAGTTTGGTGAACAAGTGACCAATGTCTGTTCACGAACGAGGCCAATGCCCAGAGAAGCACCAGGACAGCATAAAGATCATGCCCAACAGTCATGTTCACTGAATTTCACAAGACTGTCGCCCATATGTGACCGGCACCCCGTACCGTATCGGCAGAATCGTCTCCGCCCGGCGGACCGACCCGCCCCGAAGCGGCGACAGGACCACTTTCCGCCTGACACCTCGACCAGCGGAAAAGATCTTAGTGCGGTACTACCGTGTCACCATGGCCGCGAAGGAAACCATCGGCGTGACCGTCGATCACGATCTGCTCGATCACGCCAGGCGGCGGGTCGGCACCGGCTCACCGTCCGCCTACGTCGACGAGGCCCTCACCCTGGAAGTCCGGCGAGAGCGCCGGCGCCGCGCACTCTGGAACACGAAGGCCGCTGACGCCGACCCCGATCGCGTGGCCCGCATGATGGCCCATGCCGAGAGCCAGGGCGAGCGCGACCGGTGACCGGCCCCACCTTCCGGACAGGAGCCTCCTGACGGACAGCCCTGTCGCTCTCCTGCGACACCAAAGCCCCCAGGTCCGCCCGGCGGCCTCGGCCACCCTCCCGGCACTCACCTGGTGCGCATTTTTTGGGCGGATTTAAGCGCATTTGTATGGAAATAAAGCATTTGACCGCCTATGGCTTGACAGTTAATCCCCACGGGCATGACTACCTGGGTGAAGACTGAGCCGGTCCATGGGCGGCTGGCCGATCATCTGTCGATCGGGATCCTCACCTCCGCCTTCCCCGTACCGCTCCTCGACGAGGTCGTGCTGGCCAGCGGCTGCGCCGACCAGCGGCGGCGGGCACTGCCCGCCCGCCTGACGATCTACTACGTGCTGGCCCTGTGCATGTTCCCGGACCGGAACTACGACGAGATCATGCGCCTGCTGCTGAACGGCCTGTCGTGGCGTTCGCACTGGGCCAGGAACTGGGAGCCGCCCAGCGTGTCGGCGATCAGCCGGGCCCGCGCGCGGCTCGGCGCGGAGCCGCTGCGGGTGCTGTTCCGCCGGGTGGCCGGGCCGCTGCCGGAGCCCGGGACCGCCGGGTCGCGGCTGGCCGGACTGCGGCCGGTGTCGCTGGACGGCACCGCGCTGACCGTCCCCGAGACCCGCGACAACGCGGCGTTCGGCTACCCGGACGAGAGTGCCCGCCTGCCGTGCGTACGGGTGGTGGCCGTGGTCGACGGCGGGACGCACGCGCTGATCGACGCGACCATCGGCGGTTCGGGGGCGGATCGGCAGGCGCTCGCGCCGAGGCTGCTGCGCCGTCTGGAGCCCGGCGTGCTGCTGCTCGCCGGCCCGGGGGCCAGAGGGGCCGAGCTGTGGCGGCAGGCGGCGGGGACCGGCACGCACCTGCTGTGGCGGACCGGCGGAGCGGGCGGGTTCCCCGTGGCGCGCCGCCTCGGCGACGGGTCGTTCCTGTCCAGGCCGCCCGGCTGGGCGGACACCCCGCTGCGGGTCATCCCGCTGCCCGGTACGGAACGGCTGATCACCACGCTGCTCGACCCGGGAAGGGCCCCGGCGCCGGAGCTGGTGGCGCGGTACGCGGAGCGCTGGGTCATGGACCGCGCGCTGGCCTGGCTGCGATCCGACCGGAGCGGCGCGGTGCTCGCGCTGCGCTCCCGGACCCCCGAGACGGTGGCCCAGGAGATCTGGGCCCTGCTCTGCGTCTACCAGGCGGTACGGGCCCTGACCTGCCGGGGAACCGATCGCGCGCGGGGGTGGCCCGCCTCCCGGGTGCGTACCGGAAGGCGGACCGAGGGTGTGTCGGGAGCGGGATCGCTCGGGATCGCCTAGGGGGTGGTGAGGTACAGCTTCTGGTCGAAGACACCGGAGTCGGCGACGGTCTCCCCCATGAGCTGGAAGGTGGCGGTGTAGTTGGCCGTGCCGGGGCACAGGATGCTGCCGCTGTCCTTGGTGAGGGCGTAGTTGGTGGCCTTGGCCTGGGCCTGGGCGATCGCCGTGTTCGGACGGCCGGCGTTGTCGGGGTTGTAGGTGTCCAGGGCGATGCTGTTACCGGCGCCGGAGCCCCGGTAGACGCAGCTGATGGTGCCGAACCAGCCGGTGGACACCGAGGAGACCTTGATGCCCTGCAGGGTCACGATGCCGTCGCGCCCGGGGGTCACCTTGTTGTAGACGACGCTGCCGCCGTTCCAGGGGAGCCCTACCGGGGACACGGTGGAGGAGCCCCCGGCACTGTTCGGGCACGCCGGGCCGGGACTGTTGCTGAAGTTGAAGACCGAGACGTTCAGCGCGGTGCCGTCCGACTGGACCGTCCCGTCGATGGCGCCCGTGTTGCAGGTGGCGGTGGCGAGTGTGGTCGAGACCGACACCGGCGCGATGAGCGTGGCCCGGATCTTGCCCGAATAGGCGGCGCCCAGAGCGGTGTCCCGGTGGATCGTGGTGCCGGCCGCCGAGGCGGGAAGCGGGGCGAGAACGAGTGCCGTCATGGCGACGGCGGCGGCGGCGAGGTTTCGGATACGTTTCATCGGCCACTCCCTTGTAATGTGCTGGACATCATGAGGGTAGATAGCCGCATATTCACCGTCAATATCAATCCCCTAAACACCGCAATCGGACTTCGATATCACCTCCTAAGTCAATTGAAGCATTGTTGACATAAGCGCTTCGCCATTGAATGAATCGATCGGCGAGTCGGCCGGGATTCCCGCGGAGGAAAGCAGTCCGATCGGCCGCCGGACTCCCGCACCGACGCCCACCCCCTACCTGAGCAGCGTGTGAGCCCCCGGACAGCGGAGTCGGCGGGAATTCGGGCGCCCAAGCGCTTCTCTCAACCGTTCTCCCGATCGAGCGTGCCGCGACGGCCGGAGACGAAATGCCGGGGAAAACGGCCCACCCCGCCGGCCGCGCTTGAATCGGACGCCCCGTTTCCCGTTCCCCGCCATTGTCGCCATCCGAAAACAAACGCGACGGCCCCGCGTCTGGAAATACGCAGTCGCCTACAGTTCCGTCGAGCGTTTTGTGTGTTCGGTTGACAAGTGTCGCGGGGCGTGTCTCCGCACGGCGGCACAAGGGCCCCGCCGATCGGCGGGGCCCGTCGGGTCAGAAGCCCTGGGCCAGGCGGTAGTAGGCCTGGTTCCAGCGGATCTCCTTGGCGAACTGGCGGGGGGTGGTGTCGGCGTCGATGACCAGCAGCTCGACGCCGAGCATGTCGGCGAGGTCGGTGAGCTCCTCACTGGTCAGCGCGGACGAAAGGACCGTGTGGTGCGGTCCTCCGGCGGTGAGCCACGCCTCGGCGGAGGTGCTCAGGTTCGGGCGGGGCCGCCACACCGCGCGGGCGACGGGCAGGTTGGGCAGCGGCTCGGCCGGGGTGACCACGTCGATCTCGTTGGCCACCAGCCGGAACCGCTCCCCCATGTCCGACAGACCGATCACCACCGCCGGTCCGGGTTCGGCGTCGAAGACCAGCCGGACGGGGTCCTCTCGCCCGCCGATGCCCAGCGGGTGGATCTCGCACGAGGGCACCCCGGCGGCGATCGTCGGGCAGACCTCCAGCATGTGCGCGCCCAGGATGACCTCCTGGCCCGGGGCCAGGTGGTAGGTGTAGTCCTCCATGAAGGAGGTGCCGCCGGTAAGACCGGCCGCCATCGTCTTCAGGGTGCGCAACAGCACCGAGGTCTTCCAGTCGCCCTCCCCGCCGAAGCCGTAGCCGTCGCCCATCAGCCGCTGCACCGCCAGCCCCGGCAACTGCCGCAGGCCCCCGAGGTCCTCGAAGTTGGTGGTGAACGCGCCGAAGCCCCCCTCGGTGAGAAAGTAGCGCAGGCCCAGCTCGATGCGGGCGGCATACCGCAGGGACTCGTGGCGCTCGCCCCCGGCCCGCAGCTCGGGGGCGACCTTGTAGGTGTCCTCGTACTCGGCGACCAGGGTGTCCACCTCGGAGTCCGCCGCCGCGTCGACCACGGCGACCAGGTCGTTGACGCCGTAGGTGTTGACCGAGACGCCGAAGCGCAGCTGCGCCTCCACCTTGTCGCCCTCGGTGACCGCCACGTCGCGCATGTTGTCGCCGAAGCGGGCCAGCCGCAGCGAGCCGACCTCCGCGCGCCCGGCCGCGGCCCGCGCCCACGCGCCGATGCGCGCGGCCACCGCCGGGTCGCTCACGTGCCCGGCGACGGTCTTGCGCGCCACGCCCAGCCGGGACTGGATGTAGCCGAACTCACGGTCGCCGTGGGCCGCCTGGTTGAGGTTCATGAAGTCCATGTCGATGGAGCTCCACGGCAGCGCCACGTTGGCCTGGGTGTGCAGGTGCAGCAGCGGCGTGCGCAGCGCGTCCAGCCCGGCGATCCACATCTTGGCCGGGGAGAAGGTGTGCATCCAGGCGATCACCCCGATGCAGGCGTCCGAGGCGTTCGCCTCCAGGCAGACCCTGCGGATCGACGCGGCGTCGGTGAGCACCGGCTTCCACACCAGCCGGAACGCCAGCGACTCGCCGAGTCGCTCGGCGATCCGCCGGGACTGCCCGGCCACCTGGGCCAGCGTCTCCTCTCCGTACAGGCCCTGGCTTCCGGTGAGGAACCAGATCTCACGCTCGTGGAGGATCAACGCGGACTCCTTTGCCCGTAGACGTTCTGGTAGCGGTCGTACAAACTGTCGACGGCGGGTCGCGGGATCGGCAGCGGGTCGCCCAGCTGGCGGGCCATGTGCACGGTGCGCGCGACGTCCTCGCACATCACCGCGGCCTTGACCGCGGCGCGGGCGTCCGCGCCGATGGTGAAGACGCCGTGGTTGCGCATCAGGATCGCCGGGGAGCGGTGTCCCTCCAGGGTGGCGACGATTCCCCTGCCGATGTCGTCCCCGCCGATCAGCGCGAACGGCCCCACCGGGATCTCCCCGCCGAACTCGTCCGCCATGGCCGTCAGCACGCACGGGATCGCCTCGCCCCGCGCCGCCCAGGCGGAGGCGTACGTGGAGTGGGTGTGCACCACCCCGCCGACCCGCGGCATCGCCCGGTAGACGTACGCGTGCGCGGCGGTGTCGCTGGACGGCGACAGCTCGCCCTCGACCGGTTCGCCGTCCAGGTCGCAGACCACCATCGACTCCGGGGCCAGGTCGTCGTACGAGACCCCGGACGGCTTGATGACGAACAGGTCCTCGCCCGGCACCCGCCCCGAGATGTTGCCCGCGGTCCAGGCGACGAGGTTGTAGCGGACCAGCTCGTCGTGGAGCCGGCAGACCGTCTCGCGCAGCTTCCTGACGACGGCGCTCATCCGGCTCCCCCGGTCGTATGGTCCTCTCGCTGGGTCACGCGTCCTCCTTCTCCTCTGATGTGCTCGCCTCGTTACGCAGGGCCCGCAGGCCGTGCAGCATCTCCCCGTCGGCGAAGTGGTCGTGCAGGCGGCGGTAGTCGGCGTACAGCCGGTCGTAGGCGTCGGCGCGCCCCGCGTCGGGCAGGTGGACGGCCTCGGCGCGCCTGCCCATCGCGGCCGCGGCCGCGGTGATGTCCGGGTAGGCCCCGGCGGCGACCGCGGCGTGGATGGCCGACCCCAGGGCGCATCCCTGCTCCGAGCCGATCACCGAGATCGGGCGGCGCAGCACGTCGGCGTAGACCTGCATCAGGAACCGGTTCTTGATCAGGCCGCCCGCGGCGACGAACTCGGTCACCGGCACCCCGGAGTCCTCGAAGGTCTCCACGATCACGCGGGCGCCGAACGCGGTGGCCTCGATCAGCGCCCGGTAGGTGTCCTCGGGTCTCGTCGCGAGGGTCTGGCCGACGAGTACGGCCGAGAGGTCGTGGTCGACCAGCACCGAGCGGTTGCCGTTGTGCCAGTCGAGTGCCACCAGGCCGTGCTGTCCGACGCTCTGCGCGGCGGCGAGCTCGGTGAGGTACTCGTGCGTGGTGAGCCCGCGCCGTTCGGCCTCCCGCTCGTAGGAGCCGGGCACCGAGGTCTCCACGAACCAGCCGAAGATGTCGCCGACACCCGACTGGCCCGCCTCGTATCCCCACAGTCCTGGCACGATCCCGTCGCGCACCACACCGCACATGCCGGGCACCTCCGCCAGCGCGTCGGAAGGCATGATGTGGCAGGTGGAGGTGCCCATGATGGCGACCATCTGGCCGGGCCGCACGGCGTCGGCGGCGGCGGCCGTGACGTGGGCGTCCACGTTGCCGACCGAGATCGCCACCCCCTCGGGCAGCCCGGTCCAGGCCGCGGCGCGGGCGTCCAGCCGGCCCGCGAGACCGCCGAGGGGCGACAGCTCCTGACCGAGCTTGGCGGTGAAACCGGCGAAGGCCGGGTTGAGCTCGGCCAGGAACTCCGCCGAGGGATAGCCGTCGCCGGTGTGGATGGCCTTGTACCCGGCGGTGCACACGTTGCGGGTCTCCACGCCGGTGAGCTGCCAGACGATCCAGTCGGCGGCCTCGATCCAGCGCTCGGCGCGGCCGTAGACCTCCGGGTCCTCCTCCAGGACCTGCAGGCCCTTGGCGAACGCCCACTCCGCGGAGATCTTCCCGCCGTAGCGGGGCAGCCACGACTCCTTCCTGCGGGCGGCGACGGCGTTGATCCGGTCGGCGTGCGGCTGCGCGGCGTGGTGCTTCCACAGCTTCGGCCACGCGTGCGGGCGCTCCGCGAGCCCGTCGACCTCGCAGAGCGGGGTGCCGTCCGCGGTGGCGGGCAGTACGGTGCAGGCGGTGAAGTCGGTGCCCAGGCCGATGACCCGTGACGGGGAGATCCCGGCCGCCGCCACCGCCCCGGGCACCGCCACGCGCAGCACCTGCCGCCAGTCCTCGGGCGACTGCAACGCCCAGTCGGGACCCAGCCGCACGGCACTGCCGGGCAGCCGTTCCTCGATCACCCGGTGTGCGTACTCGTGCACGGCCGTACCGACCTCGGCGCCGTCGCTCACCCGCACCACCACGGCGCGGCCGGACAGCGTGCCGAAGTCGACACCGACCACGTAGCGGTCATTGTTAGCGTTCACACAATCTCCAGGACCTCGACGGGGTAGGGCTCCCGCGCGGGAGCCGGGGTTCAGGTGCGTCGTGCCGCACCGAGGCGTTGCAGCAGGATGAAGGCGAAGAGCAGCAGGCCGATGAAAATCTTGGTCCACCAGGAGCTGAGGGTCCCCTCGAAGCTGATGATCGTCTGGATCAGCCCGAGGACGAGCACGCCGAGCACGGTGCCGAGCAGGTAGCCGTACCCCCCGGTCAGCAGCGTGCCGCCGATCACGACCGCGGCGATCGCGTCCAGCTCCATGCCAACCGCGTGCAGCCCGTAGCCCGACAGCATGTAGAAGGAGAGCAGCACGCCGCCCAGCGCGGAGCAGAATCCGCTGATCGTGTAGACCGCGATCTTCGTCCTGGCCACCGGCAGGCCCATGAGCAGCGCCGACTGCTCGCTGCCGCCGGTCGCGTAGACGTTGCGGCCCAGCCGGGTGTAGTGCAGCACGTACGCCCCGGCGAGGATCACCACGACGGCGACGAGCACGCTCGGCGAGACGAACGCGCCGCCCGGCAGGTCGATCCTGGCCTGGGCGAGGCCGGTGTACGTCGGGTCGGTGATCGAGATCGAGTCGGTGCCGATGGTGTAGCAGAGCCCCCTGGCCAGGAACATGCCGGCCAGCGTCACGATGAAGGGCTGGATGTCGAAGTAGTGGATCACGCAGCCCATGGCGAGGCCGAGCACCGCGCCGACCGCCAGCACCAGCGGGATCACCAGCGCGGGCGGCCAGCCCCCGTCCGTCACCAGGCTCGCCGAGATCATCGTGGCGAGCGCGACCACCGCCCCCACCGACAGGTCGATGCCGCCGGTGAGAATCACGAACGTCATGCCGACCGCCACGACCAGCAGGAACGCGTTGTCTATGAAGACGTTGAGCACCACCTGCCCGGACGCGAAGCCCTCGTAGCGGATACCGCCGGCCACGAACATCGCCAGGAACAGCCCGCCGGTCACCAGGACCGGCAGGTACTTGCGGGGGATCGACCGGTTCGACGAGAGCACGCCCAGGCTGGTCATGCGGTGACCCTCACCTTCGTGTCGGCGCCGGTGGACGCGGGTGGGACGCCGCGTCCTCGGCGGTGGAACACCTTCTCCCTGAAGGTCGGTGACTGCAGCAGGCAGACCAGGGTGACGACGAGCGCCTTGAAGAGCAGTGTCGTCTCCGGCGGCACGCCGATCGAGTAGATCGTGGTGGTCAGCGTCTGGATGATGAGCGCGCCGAGCACGGTGCCGCCGAGCGAGAACCGGCCGCCCGCGAGCGAGGTGCCGCCGATCACGACCGCGAGGATCGCGTCGAGCTCGATCCAGAGCCCGGCGTTGTTGCCGTCGGCGCTGGACACGTTGGAGCTGATCATCAGCCCCGCGATGCCGGCGCACAGGCCGCAGAACGCGTAGACCACGATGATCAGGCCCCGGGAGCGGATCCCCGCCAGGCGGCTGGCCTCGGCGTTCCCGCCGACCGACTCGATGAGCAGGCCGAGGGCGAGGCGCCGGGTGAGGAAGGCGGTCACCGCGAGCACGACCAGCACGAGCAGGATGCAGAAGGGCACGGTGAGCCAGTAGCCGCCGCCCACCAGCTTGTACGGCACGCTGTTGACGGTGATGATCTGGCCGTCGGTGACCAGCTGGGCCAGCCCCCGCCCGGCGACCATCAGGATCAGCGTCGCGATGATCGGCTGGATGCCGATCCCGGCGACCAGGAACCCGTTCCACACCCCCAGCACCAGGGAGAGCACCAGCGCCAGGCCGATCGCCGCGAGGACGCCGCCCACCGCGTTCTGGTCGTCCAGCTCGCTGATCCGCAGGCAGGCGAGCGCCCCGGAGATGGCCACCATCGATCCCACGGACAGGTCGATGCCGCCGGTGGCGATGACGAGTGTCATGCCGACCGCCACCAGGATCAGCGGCGCGCCGAAGCGGATGATGTCGATGAGGCTGCCGTAGAGGTGGCCGTCCTTCATCTGCACCGACAGGAAGCCGTCGGTGAACGCGACGTTGGTCGCCAGCAGCAGGACGAGAACGAGCACCGGCCACAGCAGGCGGTGCCCGGCAAGACGGTTCATGGGCGGGCTCCGCTGGCGATCGTCTCCATCAGGACGTCGACCGTGAGGTCGTCGTCGTTGGGCAGCTGCGCCACCAGGTGCCGGTCGCGCAGCACGCCGACCCGGTGGCTGAGACGGAGCACCTCCTCCAGCTCGGCGGAGATGAACAGCACGGCCATGCCCCCGTCGGACAGGGAGACGACCAAGCGCTGGATCTCGGCCTTGGCCCCGACGTCGATGCCGCGGGTCGGCTCGTCCAGGATGAGCAGCCGCGGCTCGACGATGAGCCAGCGGGCCAGCAGCACCTTCTGCTGGTTGCCGCCGCTGAGGTTGCGCACGAGCTGTTCGGGGTTGGGAGGGTTGATCCGCAGCGCGCCGATGTACTTCTCCACCAGCTCGTCCTGGCGGCGGCGCGGTATGGGCCTGGCCCAGCCGCGCGCCGCCGCCAGGGCCAGCACGATGTTCTCCCGTACGGTGAGGTCGGCGATCAGGCCCTCGGTCCGCCGGTTCTCCGGGCAGAAGGCGATGCCCCTGGCGGTCGCGGCGCGCGGGGTGCGCAGCGAGACCGGCGTACCGTCGATCGCCACCTCCCCGGTTCCCGCGTGGTCCGCGCCGAAGAGCAGGCGGGCGATCTCGGTGCGGCCGGAGCCGAGCAGCCCGGCCAGGCCCACCACCTCGCCCTGGTGGATGGAGAGCGTGAACGGCTGCACGGCCCCCGCCCTGCCGAGTTCCCTCGCCTCGATGACCACGTCGCCGGTCCGCGCCAGGTCCTTGGATTTCTCGTCGAGCCGTTCCAGATCGGCGAGCTCATTGCCGATCATCTTGCCGACCAGCTCGACCTGGCTCAGCTCGGCGGTGAGGTACTCGCCGACCAGCCGGCCGTTGCGCAGGACCGTCATCCGGTCGGCGATCTCGTAGACCTGGTCGAGGAAGTGCGAGACGAACATGATGGCGATCCCCTCGTCCTTGAGCCGCCGCATCACCTCGAACAGCTGCGCGACCTCCCCCGCGTCCAGGCTGGAGGTCGGCTCGTCGAGGATGAGCACGTTCGCGGAGATGTCGACGGCCCGCGCGATCGCCACCATCTGCTGCACGGCCGGCGAGTACGAGGACAGCGGCGCCGAGACGTCCAGGTCGAGGTCGAGCCTGGCGAGCAGCTCGGCCGCGCGCCGGCGCGTCTCACCCCACCGGATGCGGCCGAAGCGGCGCGGCTCGCGCCCGATGAAGATGTTCTCGGCCACCGAGAGGTTCGCGCAGAGGTTGAGCTCCTGGTAGACCGTGCTGATCCCGGCCCGCTGCGCCGCCAGGGGCCCGGCGAAGGCGACCGGCGCGCCGGCCAGCTCGATCTCGCCCGCGTCGACGTCGTACACGCCGGTGAGCACCTTGATGAGCGTCGACTTCCCCGCGCCGTTCTCTCCCATCAGCGCGTGCACCTCCCCCGGCAGGAGTCTGAAGTCCACGCCGGTCAGCGCCTTGACGCCGGGGAACTCCTTGCTGATCCCGATCATCCGCAGGATCGGGTCGGGTGCGGCCATGCGACTCCCTTTCCTCCCAGGAGACGGGCCGCCCGCGAGGCGGTCCGCCGGGTCAGTTGCGGCGGGTGGGCGGCGCCGTTCCGGCCCGCTCCCGCGTGAGGATCGTCTTCGTACGGGCCGGCATCCGCCGTCCCGCCGCGACCTGCTCGACCGGGTCCGCCGGCCGGGCGCCCGGTGTCGGTCGGGTTCGCTGGGACTCGCCTGGCCGTTAACGCTAACATCAACGGGCGGGCTTGTTCGCGTCACGCGTGGACCGGTGCGGTGCTGGCCCTGGCCACGAACCTCGGCGGAACGACGTGCCGCTCGTGGGACCATTCCGCGCCCGCCTCCATCTGCCTGAGCAGCAGTTCGATGCTCCATCTCCCGACCGCCCCGAAGTCCTGCCTGACCGTGGTGAGCGGCGGGGTGAAGAACTCCGACTCCGGGATGTCGTCGAACCCCACGACGCTGATCTGCTCGGGCACCCGCACTCCCCGCTCGGCGAAGGCGCGCAGCGCACCGAGCGCCATCTGGTCGTTGGCGACGAACACCGCGGTGACACCCGGCACCGCCGCCAGGCGCAGACCCGCCTGGTAGCCGGAGCGCGGGCTCCAGTCACCGGGCAACGGTTCGGGGATCGGACGGCCCGCGGAGACCAGCACGTCACGCCAGCCCTCGATCCGCCCCTCGACCTCCAGCCAGTCCGGCGGGCCGCCGATGTGCCAGACGGTCTCGTGGCCGAGGTCGAGCAGGTGCCTGGTGGCCAGCCGGGCACCGTGGACCTGGTCGACGCTGACCACCGACACGTCGCCGGAGTGGCCGCCCTCGACGGCCACCACGGGGATGTCGGTGGGCACGTCGGCCAGCGCGGGGGCGGCCGAGCGCTGCGGCGCGACCACCACGATGCCGTCGACGCTCTGCTCGGCCAGGTAGCCGAGCGCGTCGCGCACCCCCGCGGTATCGATGGTCTTGAGGCTGACCATGCTGACGAAGTAACCCGCCGACCTGGCGGCCTGCTCGATGCCGTACACGGTGCTCGCCGGCCCGTACAGGGTCGTGTCGAAGCTGACCACGCCGAGAGTGCGGGTATGCCTCGTGACCAGGGCGCGGGCCACCATGTTGCGCCGGTAGCCGAGCTCGTGGATCGCCGCCAGCACCCGGGCGCGGGTCTCGGCACGGACGTTGGGGTGCTCGTTGAGCACGCGCGAGACCGTCTGGTGCGACACCCCGGCCTTCGTGGCGACATCCGCCATCACCGGCGGGCGGCGCTCGTGGCTCGGGCTCACGGTCGGCTCCTTCTGGTGGCTTGGCACAGACTGTGAGCGCTAACAACACCTCGCGTCAAGCACCCGCCACATTGCAGTCCGGTTACACGGGAACCATTCGTTAACGCCTACTTGACGGCACCGTCATCACGCCCTTAACTGTCCCATACCCCATTGTTAGCGCTCACATCTCCTCCGGGAAGGTCTTCATGACGCGAGGACTCCTGACCGCCCGGAGGTTGACAGCCGGCCGACTCAGGCATTTCATGTCTCGTCACACAGCCGGCCGGATCTCCGCGGAGTCCCGCGCCGTCGTTGTGAACGCTCACAAAACGCTCACGGACCTGCTCATGGACGGTGGAGCGAGCCGGGTCACGGCTCGCTCCCGCATCGCCGCGGGCACGGCCCCGAAGGAACGCGCCCCGGTGGGGGCACGCGCCGCCCGCTCCCGGGACGCGCCGCCTCCCACCTCTCCCGCGGCCCTCCCCCGGCCAGGACCCCGGCCCCCCACACTGGAGGTATTCGATGAAGTTCGCGAAGCTGGTCACCTTCTCGGTGAGCCTGGCTCTCGCCATGGGAGTGACGGCCTGTGGCTCAAGCGTCAAGACCGTCGACCAGGGCGCGTCGGAGGCCGCCTCCGCGGCGCCCGCCGACACCCTGGTCGGCGTCACGATGCCGACCAAGTCCTCCGAGCGCTGGATCCACGACGGCGACAACGTCAAGAGCGCCCTGGAGAAGCTGGGCTACCAGGTCGACCTGCAGTACGCGGAGAACGACATCCCCACGCAGGTCAACCAGATCGAGAACCAGATCACCAAGGGCGCCAAGCTGCTGATCATCGCCTCGATCGACGGCACCGCCATCACCACGCAGCTCCAGCAGGCGGCCGACAAGAAGATCCCGGTGATCGCCTACGACCGGCTCATCCGCAACTCGCCGAACGTCGACTACTACGCCACCTTCGACAACTTCAAGGTGGGCGTGCAGCAGGCGACCTCGCTCCTGGTCGGCCTGAAGCTGAAGAAGGAGGACGGCTCCGACGGCGACGCCAAGGGCCCGTTCAACATCGAGATCTTCGCCGGCTCGCCGGACGACAACAACGCCACCTTCTTCTACAACGGCGCGATGGAGACCCTGAAGCCGTACATCGACTCCGGCACCCTGGTCGTCAAGAGCGGCCAGACCGACTTCAAGACCGTCGCGATCCTGCGCTGGGACCCGGCCACCGCGCAGAAGCGGATGGAGGACCTGATCACCAAGTCCTACTCCGGCGACACCTTGGTCGACGGCGTGCTCTCCCCGTACGACGGTCTGTCCATCGGCATCCTGTCGGCGCTGAAGAGCAGCGGCTACGGCACCGCCGGCCAGCCGTACCCGATCGTGACCGGCCAGGACGGCGAGGTCGCCTCGGTCAAGTCGATCATCGCGGGTGAGCAGTACGCGACGATCTACAAGGACACCCGCGAGCTGGCCGCCGTCACCGTCGAGATGGCCGACGCGGTGCTCAAGGGCGGCAAGCCCGAGGTGAACAACACCGAGGACTACGACAACGGCAACAAGGTCGTCCCGTCCAACCTGCTGGAGCCCGTGATCGTCTACAAGGACAACTACAAGAAGGTCCTCGTCGACTCCGGCTACTACACCGAAGACCAGCTCAAGTAGGAGCACCGGCGCACCCCCGCGGGCGTCCGCGGGGGTGGCGGGGCTCCCGGAGGACGCCGAGGAGGCGGGCGGCATGACCGACGACATACTCCGGATGCGCGGGATCACCAAGACGTTCCCGGGCGTCAAGGCCCTGCAGGACGTCAACCTGGCGGTACGCAGGGGCGAGATACACGCGATCTGCGGGGAGAACGGCGCCGGGAAGTCGACGCTGATGAAGGTCCTGTCCGGCGTGTACCCGCACGGTTCGTACGACGGCGAGATCTTCTTCGACGGCGAGCCGTGCCGCTTCTCCGACATCAGGGACAGCGAGAAGCACGGCATCGTGATCATTCACCAGGAACTGGCGCTCAGCCCGTACCTGTCGATCGCCGAGAACATCTTCCTCGGCAACGAGCGGACCAGCCGCGGCCTGATCGACTGGAACCGGACCAACGCCGAGGCCGCCGAGCTGCTGGAGCGGGTCGGGCTGCGCGAGAACCCGGTGACGCGCTCGATGGACATCGGGGTCGGCAAGCAGCAGCTGGTGGAGATCGCCAAAGCGCTGTCCAAGCAGGTCAGACTGCTCATCCTCGACGAGCCGACCGCCTCGCTCAACGACGAGGACTCGGCGCACCTGCTCGACCTGCTGCGCGGGCTGCGCGAGGAGGGCATCACCTCGGTGATCATCTCGCACAAGCTCAACGAGATCCAGGCCATCGCCGACTCCACCACGATCCTGCGTGACGGCCGGACGATCGAGACCCTGGACATGCGGGGCGACCAGGTCACCGAGGAGCGCATCATCGCCGGCATGGTGGGCCGCGACCTCGAACACCGCTTCCCGCCGCACGAACCGAAGATCGGTGAGGAGGCGCTGCGGATCGAGGACTGGACGGTGCACAGCCCCAGCCAGCACGACCGCGTCGTCGTCTCCGGCGCCAACCTGACGCTGCGCCGCGGCGAGATCGTCGGCCTGGCCGGCCTGATGGGCGCCGGCCGCACCGAGCTGGCGATGAGCGTGTTCGGCCGGAGTTACGGGGTCGGCATCTCCGGCCGCGTCTACAAGAACGGCGGGGAGATCCAGCTCCGCACGGTCGGCGAGGCGATCGGCCACGGGCTCGCGTACGCCACCGAGGACCGCAAGCGGTACGGCCTCAACCTGATCGACGACATCAAGCGGAACGTGTCGGCCGCCGCGCTGGGGAAGCTGGCCAGGCGCGGCTGGGTCGACGACAACAGGGAGTACCAGGTCGCCGACGGCTTCCGGGAGAGCATGAACATCAAGGCTCCCAGCGTGCTGTCGGTCACCGGGAAGCTCAGCGGCGGCAACCAGCAGAAGGTGGTGCTGTCGAAGTGGATCTTCACCGACGCCGACGTGCTGATCCTCGACGAGCCCACCCGCGGCATCGACGTGGGCGCCAAGTACGAGATCTACTCGATCATCAACCGGCTCGCCGACCAGGGCAAGGCCATCCTGGTCATCTCCTCGGAGCTCCCCGAGCTGCTCGGCGTCTGCGACCGCATCTACGCCATGTCCGCCGGCCGCATCACCGGTGAGGTCCTCCGGGCCGAGGCCACCCCGGAACGGCTCATGCAGCTCATGACCAAGGAAAAGGAGTAAGGGCACGATGGAGGTCCCGACCCGTGAGACAGCGCCACCGAGCGGCGGCCTTCCGGTGGTCCCCGCGAAGACGCCCGCCGGCCGCCTCTCCGTCAACCTGCGGCAGAGCGGCATCTACATCGCCTTCGCACTGATCATCGTGCTGTTCTCCATCCTGACCGACGGGGAGCTGCTCAGCCCGCAGAACATCTCCAACATCATGGTGCAGAACTCCTACGTTCTGATCCTGGCCATCGGCATGATCCTGATCATCATCGCCGGTCACATCGACCTCTCCGTGGGCTCGGTGGTGGGACTCACCGGCGCGATCGCGGCGGTGCTGATGGTCGACATGGACGTGGCCTGGCCGCTGGCGATCCTGATCACGCTGGTCGCGGGTGCGCTGATCGGGGCCTGGCAGGGCTACTGGATCGCCTACTTCGGCATACCGGCGTTCATCGTGACCCTGGCCGGAATGCTGGTCTTCAGGGCGCTGACCCTGACCGTGCTCGGCAACCAGGGCATCGGCCCCTTCCCCGACGAGGTGCGGACCCTCGCCAACGGTTTCGTACCCGGCTTCTTCGGCAACATCGGCCTCGGCCCACTCGGCGGCGCCGACCTGCTGACGCTGCTCGTCGGCCTGGCCGCGGTGGCCGGGATCGCCGGCACCCAGTGGCGGGCCCGCCAGGCACGGCTGGGCTACCGGCAGAAGGTCGACGCGCTGCCCCTGTTCCTGCTGAAGATCGGCGCCGCCGCCGCGGTGGTGATGGTGGTCATCGTGCAGCTCGCCAGGTTCAAGAACCTGCCCTGGGTGCTGGTGCTGCTGGCGATCCTGGTGCTGGGCTACACGCTGCTGACCAACCGCGCGGTCTTCGGCCGCCACATCTACGCCATCGGCGGCAACCTGAACGCCGCGAGCCTGTCCGGCATCAAGGTGAAGTCCGTCACGTTCTGGATCTTCGTCAACATGGGGGTGCTCGCCGCGCTCGCCGGGATCATCTTCGCCGGGCGGCTGAACCAGGCCGGCCCGACGGCGGGCAACGGCTTCGAGCTGGACGCCATCGCGGCCGCCTTCATCGGCGGCGCCGCGGTCCAGGGCGGGGTGGGCAAGGTGGTCGGCGCCCTGACCGGCGGCCTCATCATGGCCGTGATCAACAACGGCATGTCCCTGATCGGCGCGCCCAGCGAGCGGGTCATGCTCTTCAAGGGCCTGGTCCTGCTCGCCGCCGTGGCCCTGGACGTCTGGACCAAGCGCCGGGCCGGCTCGGCCCGCTGACCCCGCTCCCCTCACGCGCCCGCGTCCGTCGCGCGGGACGGCGAGCCGCCCGGTGGCTCCCGGGTGTGGACCCCCTTACCTGAGGGTAAGCGAGGATTCTCACCGGCTGGAGGGGACACGGATGGCGATCGATTCGATAGGCATGTGGATCGCGGTCGTCGTTCTGGTGATGGCGCTGTTCATCCTCGACTTCATGGTGGCGGCGCGCCGGCCGCACGCCGTGGGCATGCGCGAGGCCACCGCCTGGAGCGTCTTCTACATCGGCGTGGCCATCGCCTTCGGCCTGGTCCTGTGGTGGCTGGCCGGGTCGGCGCTCGCGGCCGAGTACTTCGCCGGGTGGCTGGTGGAGAAGAGCCTCTCCGTCGACAACCTCTTCGTCTTCGTCATCATCATGGCGCGCTTCTCCGTGCCCCCGGAGAACCAGCAGAAGGTGCTGCTCTTCGGGATCGCCACCGCCCTCGTGCTGCGCGCCGTCCTCATCGCGATCGGCGCGGCGGCCATCAGCCTCTTCTCCTTCACATTCCTGCTCTTCGGCCTGCTGCTGATCTGGACGGCGATCCAGCTGGTCCGGCACCGGAACGAGGAGCCCGACATCGAGAGCAACCCCCTGATCCGCTTCATCTCGAAGGCGCTCCCGGTCACCGAGAACCTGCATGACGGCAAGCTCGTCGTCCGCGAGGACGGAAGGCGGATGGTCACCCCGCTGTTCGTGGTCTTCCTCGCCATCGGAAGCACCGACCTGCTGTTCGCCCTCGACTCCATTCCGGCGGTCTTCGGCGTCACCACGCACCCGCTCATCGTCTTCGCCGCCAACGCCTTCGCGCTGCTGGGGCTGCGCGCCCTGTACTTCCTGATCGAGGGCCTGCTGGAGCGTCTGGTCTACCTGTCGATCGGCCTGGCGGTCATCCTCGGCTTCATCGGCCTGAAGCTCATCCTGGCCTTCCTGCACGAGGACGTCTCCACGTCCTTCCCCGAGATCCCGACCCCGCTCTCGCTGGTAGTGATCTTCCTGGTGCTGCTGGTCACCGTCGTCTTCAGCCTGCGCAGGGTGCGCGCCCACCCCGAGGAGCGCGCGCGGGCGGGCACCCTGCACCGGATGCGCCGCAAGGACGGGAACGGTGGCCGGGGCGAGGGGCGACAGGGGCAGGACGACCGCTGAGGCCCCGGCGGGAACACGCGGACGAACGTGCCGGGGGGGGAGCGCCGAAAGCTCAGGCCAGGCAGCGCAGGGCGGCCCTGAGCCTGCGGTCGAGGGGATGGTCGACGGGGTGGTCGTCCGGCAGGCGGCCGACGGTCGCCGCCACGAACGCCGGGGGCCCCAGCTGCTCGCTCATGTCGTAGGCGTGCACCCAGATCCCGTCGGCGGTCAGCTCGACCTGGACCTTCGACCCCTGCTCCGCGAGCGCGAACGCGCCCATCCGCGCCCGCCACCAGACCCGCTCGTCCTCCTCGTCCTCCGCGACGGGCGCGCCGACGTCGTCGGCGTGGGTGGCGTACTCCGAGTCGTAGTGGAAGGTCTGCAACCCCACCGGGTACGGTCCCGCGAGGGTCGGCAGCAAGGCGTCACGGCCGAGCCCGCGCATCCGCTCGCGCGTCTCCCCGTTCTCGCGCCGCCACTCCTGGAACACCTCCTCGACCGGAACGTCACGGCGGCGCTCCACGCACCAGGCGTTGAAGGCGTTGAAACCGCCCTCCACGCCCTCGCTCCTGAGCATCGTGACGAACCCGTCGATGTCGTCGTCCAGACAGGCGTGGTTGTACAGCTCCTCCCCCGCCAGGTGCCCGAGCACGTCGCGGACCGACCAGCCCGCCGCCCGCGAGGGACGCCGCCAGCCCTCCGCGTCGAGCCCGGAGAAGAAGCGGTCGAGGCGGAGGGCCTCGGTGTCGAATATGTCGAACGGGTTGAGATCCGCCAGCGGATCCTTCGATTCTGCGGTCATACCCCAGCACTACCCGGGGCGCCGGGACGTCGCACTAGTCGTCGTCATCGTCGTCGCTGCTGCGATGACGTGGTCCGGAGTCCTGACCCTCCACCTGGAAGGTGAGCCCCGAGGTTCGAAGGAAGTCGACGAGCGGCCCCTCCGAGGCGATCCTGCCCTTCCGCTGCGCCTCGCTCAGCTCACGGCCGAGCTTGCGCAGTTCGTCGCGGGCCTTCCTGTTGTCGCCCTCCTGGAGTTTCCCGGCGAGTTTGACGATCCTCTCGCGGACCTTGCGGGCCGTCTTGGGGTCGATTTTCCCCTGAAGCTCCTGCGCGGTGACCGCCTGCCCCAGGGCCGCCAGGCGCGCCTGCCATCCGCCCGCCGCCGGCGCGGTCCGGCTGGGCGCGGGGGACGGCGCCGCGGACGCGCTCCGTGAGACGGCCGGTGTGGGCGACGCGGGCGTGGACCGCTCCGGGGGCGCCGCCGACGTGATCGCGGGTGGCACCGCCGCGGTGCCCTGTCCCGCCGGATCCGGCGAGGCCGACGCCCACAGGGCCACCAGCACCGGCAGGGCCACCACGCCCAGCAGGATCGCGACGAACATGCCGGGTGGGCTCTCCCGCAGGAACCTCGTGGCACGCCCCGCCCACGCCTGCACCGGCGAGCCGTCCTTCCCCGCGGGGACGGGAGGCACCGAGGGCAGGACGGAGGTCGGCGCCGGGGGCCCGGACGCGTGCGGCGTCCTGCGAGGCGCCGCGGCCAGGAGCCCGCGGACGACCTCTCCCCCGGTGGGCCGCGCGGCGGGATCCTTCTCCAGCAGGGCCAGGATGAGCCTCTCCAGCTCCGCCGGGATGCCGGGCCGGTAGCGGCCGGGCGGGTCCGGCCGGGCGCCGACGTGCTGGGAGATCACCTCCGTCGCCGTGCCGACGAACGGGGGCCGCCCGCAGAGCAGTTCGTAGCAGACGCAGCCGAGCGCGTACAGATCGGCGGCCGCGGCTCCGGCCTCGCCGCGGATCTGCTCGGGCGACAGGTAGGCGGCCGTGCCGATGACGGTGCCCACCGAGGTCAGTCGCATCGCGGCCTCGGTCGCGACCCTGGCCGTACCGAAGTCGACGACCTTGAGCGCACCGCCCGCGCCCAGGTGCAGGTTCGCCGGTTTGACGTCGCGGTGCACGACCCCGGCCTGGTGCGCGGCGTCCAGCCCGAGCGCGATCTGCCCCGCCAGGCGGCACGTCTCGGCCACGCTCAGCGGTCCGCGCTCGGCCAGCTCGGCGGCGAGATCCCGGCCGGTCAGCAACTCCATCACCAGGTACGGGCGGCCCTCGTGCTCGCCCATGTCGAGCACGGTCACCACATTGGGGTGGACGATGCGCGCGGCGGTCCTGGCCTCCCTGGCGAACCTCTCGCGCACCGCGGCGTCGGCCACCTGCGGTGCCAGGATCTTGACCGCCACCGGCCAGCCGGGGCGCAGGTCGTAACCGCGCCAGACCTCGCCCGTGCCGCCGCGGCCGATCAGCTCGTCCAGCCGGTACCGCCCGGCGAGCACCACGGCCGCCTCCTCCCAAACCCCCATGATCTCCCGCCATCAACTCCGAACCCGGCAATTGGCACACCACTGTAGGGGTGCCTCGCCGGGATCGCAGGACAAGATCGCGTTCCGGTTCCCCCGGACCCGCCGCTTTCCTTGCCAATCCACTTATTGATGGATTGCGAGGTAGGGGCATCGCGGCCAGACTGTCCGGCATGAGGAAGAGCGAGGAAGATGTCTCCGCACCCCCGGCCCGCCGCCGGGGACGCCCGCCCAGGGACAGGTCCGCGCCGTCCACCTCCGACCGCGTCCTCGCGGCGGCGACCGACCTCTTCGCCCGGCACGGGGCCGACGGCGTCTCCATGCGCGACATCGCCGCCCGGGTCGGGATCGACGTCTCCAGCGTGCACCACCACTTCCCCTCGAAGGCGTCGCTGTACGACGCCTGCTTCGCCCGCGTCTTCGAGCTGGAGCGGGCGACGCTCACGCCGCCGGTGCGCGCCCTCCTCGCCGCGGTGCGCTCCGGACCGGCGGTCGACGTGGTGAGCGCCATGCACGACCTGGTGGACGCGTTCGTGGACTTCCTCGACGACCACCCCCAGACCACGTTCCTGTGGCTGCGCCGGTGGCTGGACCCCAGCCTCCACCTGTCGCTGGACGAGGCGTACTCGCTGCCGATCTACGGCGAGGTCGAGCGGGCCCTGCTGGAGGCGGCCACCCGCGGCCTCCTCGTCGAGCCGACGCCGCACATCACCGTGCGCGGCCTGGTCTGGGCGGCCCACGGCCACGTGACCGCCCTGGCCGCCCTGACCGCCCGGGGGGGCGACCCGGTGGCCGCGGATCGTGAGAGGCGCGAGTTCCGCGCCTACGCCCACCGTTTCGTCGACCGGCTCTACGCACCCCCTGGCACGGGCGCCGCAGACGGCTAATATTCCATCATCCGATGGAATATGGGAGGCAGCGGATGAACTCAGCGGAACCGGACCGGGGAGTGACCGCCGGAAGCGCCGGAGCGCCGGCCGAGGAGGTGTCCGCCGGTACGCCGGGCCGGGGAGTGACCGCCGTCGTCGGTGGCGGCGCCGCGGGCATAGCCGCGGCCAAGGCCCTCATCGAGGCCGGCCTGCCGGTGCTCGGCGTCGAGCGCGCCACCTCCCTCGGCGGCCTGTGGCGGCTGGACGCCGACACCGCGTCCTACGAGGGTCTCCGCCTCAACACGAGCAAGCCGCGCACGGAGTTCTCCGACTTCCCCATGCCCGCCGAGTGGCCCGACTACCCGACCCGCGCCCAGATGCTGGAGTACCTGCGGTCGTACGCCGAGCACTTCGGGGTCGGCGAGAGTTTCCGGTTCGCCACCACGCTCGAATCGGCCCGGCGTGCCGGCGACGGCTGGGAGCTGGCGCTGACCGGCCCCGACGGGCCGTACCTCGAGACGGTGGAGCATCTTGTGGTGGCCAACGGCCACAACCACGAGCCCCGCCACCCCGAACCGCCGTACCCGGGGACGTTCACCGGCACCGAGTCGCACGCGCACGGCTACGTCACCCCCGCCGAACTCGCCGGGAAGCGGGTGCTCGTCGTGGGCACCGGCAACTCCGCGATGGACATCGCCGCCGAGCTCGTCGGCCACGCGTCCACCGTGCTGCTCTCGGCCAGGCGCGGTGTCTGGGTGCTGCCCAAACGGCTGCTCGGCCGCCCCTCCGACCAGCTCAACGGCGCCCTCGCCGCCCTGCTCCCCTGGCGGGTGCGCCAGGTGGTCTCCCAGGCGGTGCTCAGGCTCGCCGACCGGAAACCCGCCGGGCCGCGCCTCCCCGCCCCCCGTCAGGGCGTGCTCCAGGACCACCCGACCCTGAGCGACTCCGTTCCCGAGCTGATCGCGAGAGGAAGGATTCTCGCGCGGCAGGGCGTCACCCGCCTGGACGGCTCCCGGGTCCACTTCGCCGACGGACAGGCGGACGAGGTGGACCACATCGTCTGGTGCACCGGCTACCGGGCCGTGACCCCGTTCCTCGACGCGGACACGGTGCCCGACCCGGCGAGCCTGCTGCTCTACCGCCACGTCTTCCCCATCGGCGACGACTCGATCAGCTACGTCGGGCTGATGCAGTCGACCGGCTCGGCGTTGCCCGTCGTCGAGGCGCAGGGCCGCCTGGTGGCCGCCGTACGGACCGGAACCCATCGGTTACCCGATCCGGAGAGCGCGCGGAGGATCGCCTCGGCCGAGCTCGACGCCGCGCGGGAGCGCTGGGGACAGCGCAGGCCCCACATGCGGATCGACGTCGACCAGTACCTCCGCGTCGTGAACCGCGAGCTGCGCCCCTCCCCGGCGCGCGCGCTGGCCGGGCGCCGGATCCTGGTCACCGGCGCGGCGGGCACCTTCGGCAGGGCGATGAGCGCGCGGTTCACCGCCCAGGGCGCGCGGGTGGTCGGCCTGGACGTCGTCCCCACCGCCCACCCCGACGGCCCCGACATACCGATCATCGCGTGCGACATCACCTCCCAGGAGTCCGTCGACGCCGCGGTGGCGGAGGCCACGGCCCTGCTCGGCGGCATCGACCTGCTGATCAACAACGCCGGCCGGGGCGGGCCCGCCCCGGCCGAACTCGCCCCGGGCGACGAGGTGGAGGCGCAGCTGCGGCTGAACCTGCTCGGCGCCTGGCGCGTGACGGCGACGGTCATGCCCCACCTGGTACGCGCCAGAGGGCAGGTGGTCTTCATCGCCTCACGGATGGCGGTCCTGCCGCTGCCGCTGGCGGCGGCGTACGGCGTCTCCAAGCGCGCGCTCGCGGCCTACGCCGACGCGCTCCGTCTTGAGGTCGGCACGCACGTCGGCGTGACGACCGTCTACCCGAGTATGGTCCGCAGCCCGATCCACGACAGCACGAAACAGGCCGGGCTCTCCCTGGACGCGGTGTCTCGGCCGGAACCCGTCGAGGGCGTGGTCGACGCGATCGTCCGCGCGGTCACCGCCCGCCGCGCCCCCCGTGACGTGGCGACCACCCGCCGGGGACGTGTCGAGATGATGGTGGGCAGGCACGCCCCCGCGCTGGCCGACCGTCTCGTCCGGCGCACCGTCGCCGCCCGCATGGCGGCCGGTGACTTCGCAGGCGCCCCCCTCGCCGCGGGCATGGTGCGCCGGCACCGGGGCTAGCCGTAGATCCGCCAGCCCCGTACCCGCCGAGTTCCAGGCCGATTCATGCCGATCTCGGCACCACCGACTCGCTGCGCGGGCATTGTCGGCGCCGGGTGAACGGTGACCTCCGGCATCTACCACGCCACCTGGAGCCGTCAGGCTGGGGGGCGAGGGACCGGGTGTGGCCCCGGCGCTTGAGGTCTCGCTATCCGCAGTTGCCGAAGGTCTTGCGGCCGCCGGTCGCCTCGGCGTAGTCCAGCCGGGTGTCTCGGGTGCTGCCCCAGTACGAGACGCACTTGCCACGGGCCTTCAGCTTGACCGGCCCGGCGTAGTACTTGAACTTGCCCGCGTCGGTCTTCGGCTTGCTGCCCTGCACCGTCAGGGTGGCGGTGGTGTAGGTGGCGGTCCGGTAGAAGGCGGTCTTGATACTGACCACGCAGTTGTAACCGGTGCTGCGGTTGTACATGAGGTAGACGTAGCCGAAGGTGTCACGTCCGGACTTGAGGGGGCGGGTGCCGTCCTTCACCCGGGTGAACCCCGCCCCGCAGACACCCTCGGGAGTGTAGGGGGCGGAGGCCGCGTACGCCGTGTATGCCGGGTTGGCCGCGAGAACGCCGGCGGCCAGGGCCGCCACGGCGATGACCTTCGTAACAGACCTGATCACTTGTCTACCCTTCGACGGGGACTGCGGCCCATACCGCAGCGGATCAACCCATCGATCCTGGCTTACTCCTCTACTTTCCGGCAATGGGCACCGGGATGAGGCCTGGCCGACAGGTCCGGCCGAGATCCGGGGAAAACCGGCCACGAGTCGATCATGTTCGTAATCTCGGAAGGCGAATTTTTCGGTCGAAATGCGGAAGAGTGCTCGTTGCAACGGCCCTTACAAGTGCGGGTACGGCTAGGCGTGCAGCGGGCCAGGGCGGTGTCGAAGTCACCACGCCTTGCTGGTCCGCGACGGCAGCGTCCTGGCGCAGTGCGCCGGTGGCCCGGATCCTCAGCGGGTAGCGGCTGTCGGCGTGCTGGGGACGTCGGCGCCGTGCCCTGCGAGCTGCCGCGGGCCGCCGGCGCGTGACGGCAGCAGCACGGCGATGAGTACGGCGCCGAGCGCCACGCAGACCGCGCCTGCCGTGAGCCCGCCCGAGTAGCCCATGACGGCCAGCGCGGCCACCCCGACGGCACCGCCGACCTGCTGGACGGAGGTGAACAGGGCCGAGCCGAGACCGGCGTCCTCCTCGGTGGTGCCGTCGACCGCGGCCGTGGCCATGATGGGCAGGCTCAGGCCGTTGCCCATGCTCAGGATGAGCATGCCGGGCAGGACGTGGGCGGCGTAGGAGTCGCCCGCCGCCACGCCGGACAGCAGCAGCAGGCCGGCGATGTTGACCAGGAACGCCAGCAAGAGCGCCCAGCGCGTCCCGATCCTGAGCGAGATGCGGGAGGACAGCCACATGCCCGCCAGGATGCCGGCGCCGTAGGGCAGGTAGGCGACGCCCGCCAGGAGCGGGCTGTACCCCAGAACGGTCTGAATCTGGATCATCAGCAGGAACGACATCGCGTACATCGCCATCGAGAACAGCAGGGTCGCGCCGTTGGCGACCGCCCGCGTGCGCGAGGCCAGGAACGACCCGGGCACCAGCGGCGCCGCCGCCCGCGACTCGACCACCAGGAACGCCACCGCCAAGGCGGCGGAGAGCACGGCTGCGCCGATGACGACCGGATCATTCCAGCCGGTCTCTCCGGCGCGCAGCAGCCCGTACACCAGCGATACCGCGGCACCGGTGACCAGGACCGCGCCGGGGACGTCGAGGCGGCGTCGGCCGGGGGCGCGGGACTCGGGGACCAGGCGGGGGAGCGACACCAGGGCCACGGCGACGACGGGCAGGTTGATCAGGAAGATCCCGCGCCAGGACACCAGGTCGGTCAGCGCCCCGGACAGCACCAGGCCCGAGGTTCCGCCCAGGGCCGCGATGCCGCCCCAGATGCCCAGCGCCCTGGCCCGCTCCTCCGGTCCCGGATACAGCAACGTGATCATCGACATCGCCGCCGGGCTGGCCATCGCAGAACCCGCGCCCTGCACGAACCGCCCGATCACGAGCTGCCATGGCTCCTGCGCGAGCCCGCAGGCCAGGCTGGCCATCCCGAACAACGCCACGCCGATGAGGAAGACGCGGCGACGGCCCAGCAGATCCGCCATCCGGCCGCACAGCAGCAGCAGCCCACCGAAGGCCAGGAAGTAGGCGTTGACGACCCAGGGCAACCCGGACGCGCTGAAGCCCAGCTCATCGCGGATGCTGGGCAGGGCCACGTTCACGACGGTGTCATCGAGCACGAGCATGAACTGGACAAGGCACAACACAATCATCGGCACCCGACGACGCTATGATCCGCCGCATTTGGCCACAATCCGCGATGAGGCCAGACTGTGTCGCATGGAGGACATAGGCGCGATCATCGTCGGCCACTTCCCGCTGGCCTCGGGGGAGTGGATCCCCCCGCACAGCCACGCTCACCACCAGCTCGCCTGGACCCGGCGCGGCGTCCTAAGCGTCGAAGTGGGCAAGGTGTACTGGGTCCTGCCGCCCACCAGGGCGCTGTGGCTGCCCGCAGGTGTCACCCATGCGACCGGCGCGACCCGCGACGCGGTGCTGTGCAGCCTGTACCTGGCGCCGGAGCCCTGCCCGCTGGACTGGCCCGAGCCCACGGCGGTCGGCGTCGACGGCCTGCTGGCCGAGCTGATCGGCTACCTGGCCCGCACCGACCTCACCGACGACGCGCGGCTGCGCGCCGAGGCCGTGGTGCCCGACCTGCTGCGCCCGCTGCCCACCCGACCCATCGACGTGCCGCAGCCCACCGACGAGCGGGTCCAGGTGGTGGCGGCCGCCCTGCTGGCGGACCCGGCCGACCCGCGCAGCCTGGAGGCGCACGCCCGCGCGGTAGGCGTGAGCAGACGGACGTTGACGCGGCTGTTCGTACGCGACACGGGCATGAGCTTCGACCATTGGCGTACGCAGGTACGTCTGCGCGCCGCCCTGCCGCTGCTGGCCGAGGGGCAACCGGTGTCGCGGGTGGCGCACGATGTGGGGTACGCCACGGCGAGTGCGTTCCTGGCGGCCTTCCGCCGCACGGTCGGCACCACACCCCGGCGCTACCTGCTCAGTCGTTGACGCGGAGCCGGACACCCCGGGACGCCGGCACCCCGGCTGGGCGAGGAACTGGCCCGGCACTGCCTGACCTTCTGCGGCGCGCTCCACGCGCACCACACCAACGAGAACGGCGCGTTCACCGTCTTCGAAAAGGAGTTTCCCGAGCTCGCCCCGGTGCTCGACCGGCTCCGCCGGGAACACCACCCGGTGGCGCGGGCCTTGACGGATCTTCAGGCACTGCTCGCCGGCCTCACCTCCGGCAGTACGGCCGATGCGGACCGGCTCCGGGCGGAGCTGGAGCGACCGGCCCGCGATCTGGAGGAGTACCTCGCCTGCGAGGAGCGTCCCGCGCTGGGAGTGTGCGGCTTTCTGCCCGGCCGCGGGTCAGAACCCGGTGAGCGCGGGCATCGGATCGGACACCCCGGCACGGAAGACCCTGCCGAGAACGGCCCGTAGCCGCTCCGTCTCGACGGGGCCCAGGTTCAGCTCGACGGTCAGGACGGTCTCGGTCTCCATGTCGTCCGCCGCCTTGGGGGTGAGGTGCAGGACGAGACGCCGATCGTCGAGCACGCATGCGGTGATACCACCCCCGGTGCCCCGCATGTCCTTGCGAGCCACCCAGTAGGACCGCTCTCCCGCCTCCTTCGTGGCGAGGAAAAGAAGGTGGTCGCCGTCGCCCTCGGCCTCCTCGTGCAGGACGGCGATGGGGCCCGCGGCCCTCTCGTCGACTTCGAGCCTGTGGACGGCCAGGTGCCCGGCCGGCGTGTAGACCAGCTCTCCGGAGATGACCGGCTCGGGCCTCGGTGACACGTGGGAACGCCGCCGGTGCTCCTCGGACTCGCGGATCCCCACCGGGACCGCCGTCGGGAGTGCGTCCAGCAGCCAGCCGGGAACGATGTCGCGGGGAAACAGCGTCAGCTCTTCCAGCAGCGCGACGTCGGGGATGTCCGTACCGTCGGGAAAGGGGAACCCGTCGGCGTCCACCTGTCCCCGGTACGACCTGCTCTCCGGCGTGAAGCGCAGCTCGCAGCAGAACCAGGTGCCCTCGCCGTCGCGACGGGACAGTTCGCGGAGCCGCCGGAACGGCTCCTCCAGCCCCTGGACGCCGAGCTCCACCCCGTCACATTCCACGGTGACCCGGGAGAATCCGCCGACCTGGGCGCAGCGGACCGTGGCGCCGTTCCAGCCAGGGGGCGCGGCGGCACGGACCAGGTCGCCGATCGCCAGCCGCAGGCGGCACTCCTCGTCATACTTCGAGCGCATGGGTCATCCTTCCTTCGCCGTCAACAACCCGTGCAGGCGGCGCGCCTCACGGAGCAGGCCACTCGATCCCTTGCGCGCCGCCATGGCCTCGATCTCGGGAATCGCCCCGCGAGCGCGGCACCACGCCGCCGTGGTGGCGGCCAGCGCCACGAACTCGGTGAGCCCGTGGCGCGGTCGGCGACCGGCTTGGGGCACGAGCGACGGCAACGCCGCGGCGACGGCCGTCCACACCTCCTCATGGGCACCCTGGCGGGACGCCGACTCCAGGGCCGCCGTCAGGTGGAGGAGCTTCACCTGGTCGTATCCGACCAGCGCCGCCGCCTGCCTGCCGAGTTCGGCGGCCGGCAGGTCGCCGCGGCCCGCCATCGCCAGCAGGACGTCGACGGCTTCCGGCATGTCCGGGTTTCCCAGCACATGGGCAAGGACGAGCGAGACGGCGACCCCCGGCGGCCCGTCGAGCCCGGCGAGCCGGCGGAGATGATCCGGCCCTACCGCCGGGCCGCGCCACTGATCGCGCAGCAGCTGACCTGACAGGTGGGCGGCGGCCACCTCGCGGTGGGACGGGAACATCGACGGCCACCAGGACAGATGAACTTCGTCACCGTGCCGCGGAGAGGCGGCGAACATCCGGTCGACGAGCGGCAGCCCGGTGGCCGGCGCGTGCAGCGACGGGACGAGCTTCACCTCGGTGGAGTAGGTCGGCGCGCTGCGGGACCAGCGCACCTCCACCACCGGATCCGCGAGCCGGGCCCCGGACAGCCGGCGGGCGACCAGGCGACCGGCCTGCGAGGAGAGCCGACCGGCGCGTTCGGCCGCGTTCGGATCCCGCTCTCTGGGCAGCCGGAGGAGTGCCTGCTGCAGGTCCGCGGCCAGCGGCTTCCCCCCGGCGGCCTCGATGACCTCCAGCCTCGTCACCAGCTCGGCCGCCGCCACGTGCCCGGTCGTGAGGGTGGGGGTGGACAGCAGCAACGGCGGGACGACGTCCTCCTCGACGGCCATCTGGATCTCGGCCGCCCGGTGCAGCAGAAGCAGGTGCGGCGGGCAGAGACGGCGGGTGTCGGGGAGTTTCCGCTTCCAGGCACCCCGCATCGGTGCGATGCCGCTGAGGGAGCACATGGCGCCGATCAGCCAGTGGTCGACCTGGTTCCAACGATCGACCCGGTTCCAGGGATAACCTTCTCCGTACAGGTGCTCATACCTGCCGACCAGGTGGGGCTTGAGCTCGGCGGCCGTACCCTCGCGATCCCGGTACACGAGGGCGACGAAGCCGGCCAGCAGCCGCTCCCACTCCTGCCAGTCATCGGAACCGTTCAGCAGGGGCACCATCTCCGCCACGGAACCGATCGGATCAGGCATCCGCCGCGGAGCGTCGGGCTGCGGGAGCGGGGACGGGGCGAGCCCGTCCCGCGGGTCGGACTCGGCCGGCTCCTCGCCGCCGAAGACCGCGAAGGCACGCCGCCCGAGGTCGGGCGGGAGCGTGCCGAGCGCGTCGCGGATGACGTCCCGGCCCTCGTCGTCCATCCGGCTCGCGTGCTTGATCGCGAGCGTCACCGCCCTGTCCTGCAGTTCGGTGGAGTCCGCGGCGAACACCAGCGCCAGCGGTCCGGCGATCGAGGTCGCCAGCTCGGGTGAGAGCCGTACCCGCTGGTCCAGCCAGGTGAGCCCGGCGCGGACGAGCTTGCGCTCGGGCCTGAAGAGCACCGACTCCCACCCCTCCACCAGGTCGAAGGGGTCGAGCCCGTCCAGCCCGCGCAGATGCCGCAGCGCCAGCTCGGCGACCGGCCCCGGCGCCGCGGGCAGCAGCCGCAGGTAGTCGCGGGCGTGCGGCTCGATCTCGTGCGGCGCCGGATCCAGGGCCTCGTGCAGGCGGACGAAGAACCGCAGCTCTGCCGCCGAACCCCCCAGCAGGAACCGCCTGACGCATCCCTGGAGCAGCATCGGCCGTCTCGCCCCGTCCTTGGCGGCCAGGGTACGCAGGGCGCCCAGCAACGACCGGGCCGGATCGCTCTCCCACTGCAGGGCCCGCCCCACACCCTGAACCTCGAAGACGCGGGGAAGCATGGCGTCGAAGAGCGGATCCTTTCGCAGAGTGGGCAGGCCGCCGACGGTGCTCGCCCATCCGACGACCAGCGGGTCGTGGGCCGGCACCTCGATCCCGGTCGCACGCAGCAGGGCGAGTGCCAGCGGCAGCCCACGGTCCTCCCCCGTCCGGAGCCTCAGCACGAGCCGTCCGGCCAGGTCGGCCCGCCACTCCGCCGGCCGGGCCGCGAGAATCGCCATGATCCGCTCGGTGTCCCCGTACGGCGAGCCCCAGCGGGAGGTGAAATCCCGGCGGTTCAGCCAGGTCGCCACGGCGGCCGCCCCGGTGAGCACCCCGGCCCCGGCGGCGCGGAGCACCTCGGCGTAGTCGTCGAGCCCCTCCCAGGATTCGCGTCGGCCGCGCAGCGTCTTCAGGTATCCCGGAAGAAGGCCGGCGACCTCCTTACGCGCCGCCTCGTCCAACTCGACGATCCGGACCGCGACGGCGTGGGCGTCCCGGCGGTCGATGAGTCCGCGGATCTCCTCCCAGGCGGTCATGCGCCGGCCTCTTCGCGGCTGGTGATCCGAGGGAGTTCGCCGGGCGCGGGGACCTTCGTCCCGGCAGTCGACAGAGCAGCCTGCTGCTGCGAACTGAACATGCCGGGAACGGTAGTGATCCACTCCGACAATTCGGCCGCGGGTCCGTTACCGGGCCGTGGCGGAACCGGTCTGCAGTCGTCTCCCCGTGCGTCGCCAGCGGGTGAGCCCGCCGTCCAGCGGGCGCGCCGGAAAGCCGTGGTCGCGGAGCAGGCGCACGGCCTCCGGGGAGACCACGCAGTAGGGGCCGCCGCAGTAGGCCACGATCTCCATGCCCCTGGGCAGCTCGTCGAGACGGTCCCGCAGCTCGGTCAGGGGAATCGACACCGACCCCGGCACATGGCCGCGGGCGTGCTCGGCGGCCGAGCGGACGTCGACGATCACGATGCCGGGGTCGTCGAGACGTCCGGCGAGCTCGTCGGCGGTCACCGCCTCCAGGACCGCGACCTCGCCGAGATGCTCGGACACCGCCTCCCGCAGATCGGCGAGCCTTTCCGCGGCGAAGTCCTGCAGCTCGCCCAGGAAGCGCGAGACCCGCTCGTCGGCCAGCCGGTAGTAGACCCGGGTACCCGCCTTGCGGCTCGTCACCAGGTGAGCCGCGCGGAGTTGCTGCAGCTGGGCCGAGGTGTTCTTCAGCGGGATGTCCGCCTCCTCGGACAGCTGCTCGACGGTGCGCTCTCCCTGGTCGAGCACGTCGAGCAGCCTCAGCCGCACCGGACTGGCCAGCGTCCTGCCGATCCGGGCCAGCTGCCGGTAGATCGGTTCCTCGGGAAACTCCGCCATGACCGTCAGACCATGTACTGGTCGTGGCGGAGGTACACGTCCGTCCACTCCGCGTCGCTGAGCCGGCGCCCACTGGCCGCGATCTCGGCGAGCTCCTCGAAGTAGCCCTCGCGAGGTGCCCCCGGCGCGAAGAGCAGCAGCATCGAGGCCGGTTCGCCGGACTCGTTGCGGAAACTGTGCACCCCGCCCTCCGGGACGTACAGGAAGTCTCCCGCCGTCGCGTCGGTCCAGATCTTCCCGTTGAACAGCCGCACGGTCCCGGAGAGCACGAAGAAGGACTCGGAGATCGTCCGGTGGAAGTGCGGGTCCGGGCCGGACGGCTTCGCTCCCATGTCCCAGCGGTACAGACCGAACTGCCCGTTCGTCGAGGCGCCGGTGCCCAGATAGCGCACCTCCGTCCCGCCTTCGCCTATCACCAGGTCCGGCCCCGCGCTCGCCGGCCGGAAGAACCCACTGCTCTCGCCCGCCACGCCCAGGTAACGAGGCTCCGGGTACGACATCGCGTCCTCCAGTTGATCCATTGCAGCTTATATTCTAAAGAACTATAGAGTACGGGAAGGTGCAAAGACCCCGCCGCGACGGTCCCGGTGAACGGTCAGCGAAGGAGCAGGTTGAGCAGGTTGAGCAGGACCGTCAGGAGGACGGAGAGCAGCACGGAGACGAGGATCATGGTCAGGCACCCGGCCCAGCCGCCCAGGATCCTGATCTCCGTCTTCCCGATGCGCATGCCCTCGTGCTACCCGGCGACGACCGGGGAAACCCGGTCCCTCGCCTCGCGGCCGATGCTCGCCGGTGAACGCGAGGCCGGAGACATTCTCCCGGAACGGGGGTGCTCGATGTCGATTCGGCCCGGCGCCGTTCGTGTAATGGGTAGGACGCCGACGGTGGCGTCGCACTCGCCCAGGAGGACCAGATGAAGCAGTACCTGCTCAGCATCTACCAGCCCGACGGAGAGGCTCCCCCGCCCGAGACGCTGGAGCCGATCATGCGGGACGTCGACGCCCTGAACCGGGAGATGAGGGCCGCCGGCGTCTGGGTCTTCTCCGCCGGCCTGCACCCGGCGAGCACGGCGACCGTGCTGCGGGTCAAGGACGACGAGGTGCTGATGACCGACGGGCCCTTCGCGGAGGGCAAGGAGCACATCGGCGGGCTCGCCGTCGTCAGGGCGCCCGACCTCGACTCCGCGCTCGAATGGGGCCGGAAACTCGCCCGCGCGACCACCCTCCCGGTCGAGGTACGCCCGTTCCAGGGGGAGGTAACAGGCTGATGCCATGCCCCGGCCGAGAACCCGAGGCCGCCTGGGGCCGGCCCCGTTCTCCCCGGCCGGCGCGGATCCGTGCTTCCCGCGGAAAGCCGCGCAGGGCGAGGTGACGGTCTGATGCCACGTCACCCGGCGGAGATCGCGAAGTCCGGGACGTCGAGGCCGCCTGAGGCCGGCCTCGACGTCCCGGGCCGGTGAGATGGGGAGCCTCGCACCGATGCCCGGCAGGCCGGCCCTTCCTCCCTCGGAGATCGCACGCGTGTTCGCCGAGGAGTACGGCCGCGCGGTGGCGGTCCTGGTCCGCGTCTTCGGTGACATCGACATCGCCGAGGAGGCGGTCCAGGACGCCTTCGCCATCGCGGTGCAACGCTGGCCATCGGCCGGACCGCCACCGAGCCCGGCGGGATGGATCATCACCACCGCGCGGAACCGAGCCGTCGACCGGCTGCGCCGCGAGGCCTCCCGCGAGGACCGGCAGGCCCAGGCCGCCCTGCTGCACGCCCGCGACGGCCGACAAGAGGAGGGACCCGTGCGCGACGACCGGCTACGCCTGATCTTCACCTGCTGCCACCCCGCGCTCGCCCCCGCCGCCCGGGTCGCGCTGACGCTGCGACTCCTGGGCGGGCTTGGCACCGCGGAGATCGCGCGTGCCTTCCTGGTGCCCGAGACGACCATGGCCCAGCGGCTGGTCCGGGCCAAGGGCAAGATCCGCGACGCGCGGATCCCCTACCGGGTCCCTCGCGACGCCGACCTTCCCGACCGGCTCCGGGCCGTACTGGCGGTCGTCTACCTCATCTTCAACGAGGGCTACACGGCGAGTACGGGCGAGCGTCTGGTCCGCGAGGACCTCTGCGCCGAGGCCATCCGGCTCGGCCGGCTGCTGGCCGACCTGATGCCCGACGAACCGGAGGTCATGGGACTGCTCGCGCTCATGCTGCTCGTCGAGTCGCGCCGGGGCAGCCGCACCGGCCCCGGCGGCGAGCCGGTGCTCCTGGCCGACCAGGACCGCGGCCGGTGGGATCGCGACCTCATCGCCGAAGGCCAGGCCATCGTCCGGCGCTGCCTGCGGCGCGACCGGCCGGGTCCCTACCAGATCCAGGCGGCGATCAACGCGGTCCACAGCGACGCGCCGGTCCCGGCCGCCACGGACTGGTGGCAGATCCTGCGGCTGTACGACCAGTTGCTGGCGCTCGCCCCGAGCCCGGTCGTGGCGCTCAACCGCGCGGTCGCGGTGGCCGAGGTCGAGGGTCCCGACGCGGCGCTCACCCTCGTCGACGGCCTCGACCTGGACGGCTACCACCTGCTCCACGCCGTCCGCGCCGACCTGCTCCGCCGCCTGGGGCGCACCGCCGAGGCGGCGTCGGCCTACCAGGCGGCGATCGCCCGCACCGAGAACGCGGCCGTACGCGGCTTCCTGCGGCGCCGCCATCGGGCGCTCACCGGAGCCGGATGACGGATGGCTGCTGCCGGGTTCCACATGCGGACAAGGCGCTTTTATCCGCCTTCGTGGGAGCGGTACCATCAGGCACGCCAAGGGTGATCCACAAGCTGCTCGGAAGTCAGCCTGACCGGCGTCACCTGCTGGACGCGGATCGCACTCGACGTCTGGTGACGAGTCCGTCCCGTACGAGAAGGAGAATCCCATGAGCCGGCCGGTCGTTCTGCCCGCCTTCCCCGCTCCGCTGCGCTGGTTGAACCAGCCGGTCGGGTGGAGCGTCGACGGGGACGACGCGCTGGCCATCGAGGCGGGCCCGAACACCGACCTGTTCACCGACCCCGGCGGCCCCGACCGCTTCGCCAACGCCCCCGCCCTGGTCGGGCGGCTGGACGGGGACTTCACGCTGAGCGCCCGGGTCAGGGTCGACCTGCTGACCACCTACGACGCCGGGGTCCTGGTGCTGCACGCCGACGAGCGCACCTGGGCGAAGTTCTGCCTGGAGATGTCCCCGCAGGGCAGGCCCACGATCGTCTCGGTGGTGACCCGCGGGGTGTCCGACGACTGCAACTCCTTCACCGCCGAGGGCGACGACCTGCGGCTGCGGATCTCCCGGATCGGCTCCGCCTTCGCCTTCCATGTCTCCACCGGCACCGGCTTCTGGCATCTCACCAGGTACTTCGCGCTCGACGGAGACCCCGAGGTCGGCTTCCTCGCCCAGTCACCGACCGGCCAGGGCTGCACCGTCCGTTTCGAGGACATCCGCTACTCGGCGACACGCCTCTCCGACCTGCGCGACGGCGAGTGAGCCCGGCCGGGCGAACGGCGCCTATCCCCGCATCCCGAACAGGAACCGGGTCACCCGCGTGCGGCGCACCAGCAGGTCGTAGGCGGCCACGGTCAGCACCAGCGAGGCCGTGACGATCACGAGGTACTTGACCACGATCGGCGCGTGCCAGCCGACCACGCCGTACGCGACCGCGACGACGATCGGCTGGTGCAGGACGTACAGCGGCAACGCGGCGGTGGCCAGATAGCCGTACAGCCGCCGGCCCCGGCCGTCCGGCGTGTCCCGCGCGGCGGCCGGTGCCCCGCGACGACGGTCGAGAAGTCCCAGGATCGCGACCAGCCAGCACCACCCCGCCATGCCGTACAGGGTGCGGACACCGATCGAGAGGGCGGTCAGGTCCGTGAAGGGGTCGCCTCCGGGAGTGTTGCCCGCGATCAGGAAACCCGGCATGCCGATCAGGAACAGGGTCAGGCCGAGCACTCCGGCCGGCACCGCGTCCCGGCGCATCGCCGCCCGGAACCGCTCGTCGGCGGCGAGCACGAACCCGTACAGGAAGAACAGCAGGTAGGCCCAGCGGTTCCAGCCGGCGTACGCCTCCTCCAGGCCCAGCAGCGCGCTTATCATCGCGATCGGGACGCCGGCCAGTAGCACCGCGCCGCGCCGCCGCACCGCCGTGGCCAGCCGGTCGCGGATCCGGCGGCCGAGGTCGCGGGGGAACCAGCGGACCAGCGGCGCCAGCAGCAGCGCGAACGCGAGCAGCATCACCACGAACCACAGGTGCCCGGACTCGAAGTGCTCGCCCTGTACGACGAAGGGAAACTCCGCCAGGTCCAGGCGTACGTCGAAGAAGCGCGGCAGGAACCGCAGGTACGACTCGTGATAGTCAGGGTCGGCCCGCAGCCGCAGCCACTGCGGCACCGGGATGATGGTGAGCGTCGCGAACACCAGCGGCACGCCGAGCCGCAGCAGCCGTTCCACGGCGAATCCGGCGGGATCGCGCCGGCGCAGCGAGTGCCACGAGCCGAGACCGGCGATGAGGAAGAGCATCGGCATCGCCCACACCACGCCGAGACCGGCGGCGATCGTGGTCGCGTCGGTGGTCTCGGCGTTCTTCACGTAGTAGTCGTCGCGGGTGTCGAACACCAGCGCCGAGTGGAAGAACACCAGCCCGACCACCACCAGGGTGCGGATCGCGTCCAACTCCGGCCGCCGCCCCGGTCGCGCGGCCTCGAATGGTTCGATGTGTGCCGTCGCCATCCCACCTCCGCGGCTCCGCGTACCCGGATCAGTCTCGTGCCTGCACTCCTTCCCGCGCTACCGGGCTGCGGGCCGGAGAGCGAACAAATCCACTCGGTCCTCCCAGGGCGTGTCAGACCGGGCGGCCCGCTGACATGGATCTGTGCCACGGCTGACATGCGTGCCGGTCAGGGTGCGTGGTGTCAAGACCACCACTGTGGAGGACATCATGACCCTTGCCGGACCACCCCCGCGGGCGCGGGGCCGATGACCTGCCTCCGGACGCGGTCGACGCGCACCGGGAACCATCCCCGCGGGCGCGGGGCCGATCCGCGCTTAGCCTCTCCCCGTGTGGCGCCTTCCAGACCGTCCCCGCGGGCGCGGGGCCGATGTGATCACCGTTCCCGTCGAGAGCGACACCGCGGGACCATCCCCGCGGGCGCGGGGCCGATAATCCGAGGGCGGGCCTGTGGCGTCGGGTGCGGGGACCATCCCCGCGCGGGGATGGTCCGCCGATGGGTGACGCCACCAGCCGCGCCGTCGCGTCGGCCCCGCGCCTGCGGGGATGGTCCCTACTCGTACCGGGACACCGGCCTCCCCCATGAGTCGGCCCCGCGCCTGCGGGGATGGTCCGGCGTCCATGTGAGCCTTGACCGCCTTGCCGTTGTCGGCCCCGCGCCTGCGGGGATGGTCCTGCCAACGCGCGCTTCCCGTTCGGGCTCATCGTGTCGGCCCGACGCCTGCGGGGATGGTCCCCGGGAGGTGCGGTGAGGAACTGGGACACCTCCGTCGGCCCCGCGCCTGCGGGGATGGTCCGGTGTGGGTATTCACCGCGTACGGCTGGCCCATCGGCGAGCGGCTCGGCGTCCGGCACACGCAGATCGCCCAGGGCTGCGCCTGCCTGGTGGCGACCTCCGACGGATGCGTGGGCCGTGGAGCGAGGGCCCGGCGACCGTGTGCGCCCTGCGGGCCGTGGGCAGCGCCGCTGGCGGCTCGGCTACCCGGCGCTCGGCGGCCCGGCCGAGCCGATCCGCGTGACGTAGAGGTCCCAGAACCGGTCCGGGTCCACCTCCAGCACGGTGCGGCCGTCCGTGTTCGAGACGATCTCGGGACGGAGAAAGGCCGCCGCGGCCACGGCGTCCCAGACGAAGGCCCGATGTCCCGGATCACCGGCGAAGAGCGGTCCCCAAAGCTCCTTGAAGAGCTTCCTGACCGGGGTCTCCTGCCCCGCGACCACCCGCTCGTAGGTCCGCCTGTCCAAGGTGAGCCGCTGCGCCGCCTCCAGCGTGACGACCAGCCGGCGCCTGAACGGAGCGGCGAAGGCGACCCGGGACGCCTCGGGGTCGAACCAGCGGTTGAACTCCTCGCCCTCCGTGTCGGCTCCCAGATAGACGACCTCCTTGACCAGGGGGACCATCTCCGGATGCTCCCGTACGGCGCGTGCCAGGTTGGTGGCCGGGCCGAGCGCGAAGACGGTCACCTCGCCGGGGTGGCGTCTCACCTGGTCGGCGATGAAGTCCGAGGCGCTGCCCGCCGCGGGCCGGGTCGTCGCGTAGCCGCCGTGCGGCTCGGTGGCCAGCGCGCGGTGGGACGCCGGTCGCGGCCGGTCCAGGGCCCCGTCGTAGTCGTCCCTCGGCGCCGGCACGTTGGTCTCGCCGGTCACCACGGGGATGCCGGTCCTGCCGATGAGCTCCAGCTGGCGCAGCGCGTACGCGGTGCCCTCCTCCGGCCAGGTGTTGCCGCCCACGGTCGTCACCCCGAGCACCTCCACCCCTTCGGCGGCGGCCAGCAGGAACATGGCCTGCGCGTCGTCGTTCAGCTCGCCCATGTCCGCGTCGATGATGACTTTCCCGGTGCCCGGGGGTCCGTCGAGCGGCACTCCCGGCGAGCACGACGCCGCGGCGCACACCATGGACAGCGCCACCAGCGAGACCAGTATTTTCCTTCTCATGCCTCACCTGTCGGGCGCGACACCGCATTCGGTTCGTTCCACGCCATGAACGGAGCCGTGAACCGCCGGAGCGACCGGATGCGACAGAGAGGCATGACACCGTTGAAAGGGCTCCCATGAGCGAGCACGAGAGCTGGACGGACGCTCGGCTGCTCGACGCCGTCGCCGGCGAGGACCGCCGTGCCCTTGAGGTCCTGTACGCCCGGCACGCACCCTGGCTCGTCATCCGGCTCACCCGCCGGTGCGCCGACCCGGCGCTGGTGGACGAGGCGGTCCAGGACACCTTCGTGGCCGTCTGGCGTACGGCGCGCACCTGGAAGGGCAAGGGAGAGGTCGCGGCCTGGATCTGGGGCATCGGCGTCCGCCGCCTGCTGGACCGGCTCCGCCGCCGCCCGGCGGTGCCACTGCCCGCCTACGAGCAGGTCATGGTCTCGGCCGAGGAACAGGTGCTGCTCGGCATCGAGTACGGCGAGCTCGGCCAGGCGATGGGCCGGCTCTCCCCGGAACTGCGCGCGGTGGTCCAGGCGACGGTGCTGGACGGGCTGACCACCCGGGAGGCCGGGCGGCTGCTCGGCATCCCGGCGGGAACCGTCAAAACCCGGATGATGCGCGCGAAGGCACTGTTGAGGGAGGAGCTGGCATGAGCACCTGGCACATGGACGACGGCCTGGCCGTCAGGTACGCCGACGGGGAGCTGAACCCGACACTGGCCGCGTCGGTCGAGGCCCACCTGCTGGCCTGCGATCAATGCCGGGGCCTGCTCGCGCCCCGGGTACCGCGCTCCCGGCTGGACCGGGTCTGGGCGGAGGTGGCCGACGAGGTGGACACACCCGTGCCGGGACCGTTCGAACGACTGCTGCGGGCGATCGGCGTCCACGACCACACGGCCCGGCTGCTGGGCGCCACCTACTCGCTGCGCCTGCCGTGGATCGCGGCCGGCACCGTGGCGCTCCTGTTCGCCGCGCTGGCCTCGGGGGAGGCGACCCGGTGGGGGCTGCTCGTCTATCTCACGCTGGCCCCGATCCTGCCGGTCGCCGGAGTCGCCGTGGCCTTCGGCCGGGACGGAGATCCGACCCACGAGATCGGCCTGGCCGCGCCGTACTCGATGTTCCGGCTGATGCTGATGCGCGCCGCCGCGGTGCTGACGTCCTCGTCCGCGCTGGCGCTGGTGATGGGCCTCGCCCTGCTGGGCGACGACTGGACCGTGGCCGCGTGGCTGCTGCCCTCGCTCGCGCTGACCTCGCTGACCCTCGTCCTGTCCAGCCGGTTCGACCCGCGCCACTGCGGGGCCGCCGTGGCGGTGACCTGGCTGGTCGTGGTCGTCGCCACGAACCTCCGCGAGCCGAGCCTGGCGATGTTCGGCGGCGCCGGCCAGGTGGGCTACCTGGCCGTCACCTTCATATCCGTCGTCCTTCTCATCGTGCACCGCAGGGAGTTCTCATGATCGAGGCAGCGGGCCTGGTGAAGGCCTACGGCCGCAGCCGGGCCCTGGACGGGCTCACCTTCACCGCGGGGAAGGGGGTGACCGGTCTGCTGGGGCCGAACGGCGCGGGTAAGACCACGCTGATCAGGATGCTGGCGACCGTGCTCGCCCCGGACGAGGGCGGGCTGAGACTGCTCGGCCGGGACCCGGCCGGGGACCGGCTGGAGATCCGGCGGCGACTGGGATACCTGCCGCAGGAGCCGGGCTACCAGCGCGGATTCACGGTCTTCGAGTTCGTCGACTACGTGGCGATCCTGAAGGAGATGGTGGAGCGGCGGGCCCGGCACGACGAGGTGCGCCGGGTGATCGAGGAGGTCGGGCTGACCTCCGTGAGCGGGAAGCGGATCCGGACGCTGTCCGGCGGTATGCGGCGTCGGCTGGGCATCGCGCAGACGCTGCTCGGCGACCCCGAGCTGATCCTGCTGGACGAGCCGACCGCCGGCCTGGACCCCGAGCAACGGCTCCGGTTCCGCGAGCTGATCTCGCGCATCGGGCAGGACCGGGCCGTCGTGCTCTCCACCCACCAGACCGAGGACGTCGCCGCCCTCTGCAACCGGGTGGTCGTGCTCAAGGCGGGACGGTGCGAGTTCGAGGGCACGCCCGAGGAGATCCGGGCGCTGGCCGAGGGCCGGGTCTGGTTCTCCTCGGAGAGGTCGGGAGTGCTCTCCTGGCGCACCGGCGACGGGCTGTTCCGCAACATCGGGCCCGCTCCGGAGGGTGCCCGCCTGGCCGAGCCGACCGTGGAGGACGGTTACCTGCTGCTGCTCGGCGGCACGGCCGCGGAGGCGGCGGCATGACAGGGAGGCGGGTCACATTCTCAGGACGGAAAGCCGTACCTTCCGTGAAGGCGGACAAAGCTGGCCAGCGTGAGGACCTGCCGACGCTCAAGTCCGGTCACGGTGCGCTGGAACAGGACGACCTCCTCCCGCCCGCCCGGTCCGATGGGCTGTACCAGACGGCCGCCGAGCCGGAGCTGTTCGACCAGCGGCGGGGGCACCTCCGGGAACGCGGCCGACACGACGATGCCGTCGTACGGAGCGCGGTCCGGCACGCCGCCGCCGCCGTCTCCGACGAGCAGCTCGACATTGCCGATCCCCTGCCGGGCGAGGTTCCGGCGCGCCTGCCGGACCAGGTCCGCCCACAGGTCGACGGTCACGACATCGGCGGCCAGGCGAGCGAGCAGCGCGGTCTGGAAACCGAGGCCGGTGCCGATCTCAAGCACGTGTTCCGTCCCGCCGAGACCGAGACCTTCGATCATCCTTGCCGACAGCGAGGGCTGCGTGGTCACCAGCCCGTGCCCGATCAGGATGGGCTCGTCGTAGTAGGCGATCGCGACACAGTCCGCGGGAACGAATCCCGCTCGCGGCGTCGCGCGTACGGCCTCCAGCAGACGCTCGTCGCGGACGCCCATCGCCCGGACGGCCCGGATGAGATCTTCGGGAGAGGCGCCTGCGGTCATGTCCGGCCCCGCCTACATCCGCCGGAGCGCGAGCGCGCCGTCCGGCTCCAGGTCGACCCGTGATCCGAGGTCACGGCCGACCCGGTCGAGAACCGCCCGCAGCCATTCGGAGTCCTCGCCTGAGGCGTGCTGGAGACGCATCCGACAGGCCCGCATGGGCACCATCCGCAAACCGGCCGTCCTGCCCGACTCCGGCTCCACCGACACGAAGTACAGCAGCCGAAGATCGTCCCGGTACTCCTCATAGCCGGTGATGCCCTCGTAGTCGTCGACGAGGTCACCGCAGCCGTACAGAATGAGCTTGTCTCGGTAGACCTCGACGGGCCGGGGATGGTGCGAGGAGTGCCCGTGCACCACGTCGACACCGCCGTCGACCAGGCGGTGCGCGAAGCGCCGCTGATCTCGGGAAACGTGGTAGCCCCAGTTGGAGCCCCAATGGATGGAGACGACCGCGACGTCACCGGGGCGCTTCGCCCGCCGCACCCGGCCGGCCACCTCGGCCGCGGCGGTCTCCGACAGCTCCGGGACGAAATCGACGCCCCCGCGATCCGGGGCCGCCGCCCATTCCGGCGGAATGCCGCTGGACTCCGTCCCGCAGGAGAGGATCAGGACTCGCCCGCCACCCTCGACGGTGACGGTCGCGGGTCGCCGCGCCTCGTCCGCCTCCCGGCCCGCCCCCACCGCTCGCAGTCCCGCGTCGGCCAGGGCGTCGAGCGTTTCCTCCAGGCCTCGTCGGCCGAAGTCCATGACGTGGTTGTTCGCCAGCACGCAGACGTCGGGCCGGGCGACCAGCAGACAGGGAAGGTTGGCTGGACTCATCCGGTAGTTCACGGCCTTCCCCACCTCGAAGTCATCGCTCCGGGTGACGCTCGTCTCCAGGTTCACCACCCGGACATCGGGCGCGACCTCCGCCAGCACCCCCAGGGCATCCCCCCACGGCCAGGAGAAGCCGACCGGCCGGGGAATTCGGCCGTTCACCGCCTCCGCGAGATCGATATATGTCCGAGCGTCACGGACATGGCTCTCCTGCAGCGTCGGGTCACCGGGGTACGGAAGGATCTGATCGACGCCGCGGCCGAGCATGACGTCCCCGCAGAGGAACAACGTCACCGGATCGGTGCGCATACCTCCATGCTAGGCGTGCCCCGGGCGCCCGGCACGGGGCCCGCTGACGAGATGCGGACGGCGACGCCGGTCAGACCTCGGCCGGGATGTTCAGCAGGGCCGACAGGTCCGCCAGGGGCTCGGGGACGACGCGGTAGTAGACCCAGGAGGCGCGGCGTTCGGAGGTGAGCAGGCCGACCTCCTTGAGAACCTTGAGGTGGTGGCTGATCGTCGGCTGGGAGACCTCGAAGGCCGCGGTGATGTCGCAGACGCAGGCCTCGCCACCGGCGTGGCTGGCCACGATCGACAGGACGCGCAGCCTCACCGGATCGCCGAGTGCCTTGAAGACCCGCGCCACCCCCGCGGCCTGCTCGGCGTTCAGCGACTCTCGGGCCAGCGGCGGGCTGTACTCCAGAAGCTCCATCGGCTCCATCGCTCCCCCTCCCGACATAGACAGCTACCTATGTCAACTTTTGTCGATATTGATGTATATCTATTAGTGCTCGTCGCGCGGGTCCACGAGCAGGGGCGGCAGGGCCTTGGAGTAACGCCCGCCGTCTGCCATCGAGGTTCTCCTTCGGTCACAGGCGTCACCATGTCCACGGCGGCCGGGAAGCGGCTCACGCGGACCTCGTCGATCCGGTGGTGTCCCCGGAACGAAGCGGGTGGCGCGACACCGCCGCTCAGATGGAGGCCTCCAGCACCCGGACCAGATAGCGTCCCTCCTCCGTCACGGATCCGGCGTGGCCGATCAGCTCGCGGAGCCCGTGGTCGTCGATGTAACCCATCCGGTAGGCCACCTCCTCCAGGCAGGCGATCTGCACGCCCTGCCGTTTCTCCAGCACCTGCACGAAGACCCCGGCCTCCAGCAGGCTGTCCGGCGTGCCGGTGTCCAGCCAGGCCGTACCCCGGCCCAGGTTGACCAGCCTGGCGCGGCCTTCGGCGAGGAAGCGCCGGTTGAGGTCGGTGATCTCCAGCTCGCCCCTCGCCGAAGGGGTCAGCTCCGCGGCATAGCGCAGCGCGACGTTGTCGTAGAGGTAGAGGCCGGTGACGGCGAGGTTGCTCCGGGGCCGGGCCGGTTTCTCCTCGATGTCGATCAGCCGGCCCTCCTCGCCGATGACCGCCACCCCGTACCGTTCGGGATCGGCGACCGGGTAGCCGAAGACCGTGCAGCCGTCGAGCTTGCCGACCTCGTCGCGGAGCACCGAGGGGAGTTCGTGGCCGTAGAAGATGTTGTCGCCGAGGATGAGGGCCAGCCGGTCGTCGCCCACGAACTCCCCGCCGACCACCAGGGCGTCGGCCAGCCCGCGGGGCGCGGTCTGGACGGCATAGCTCAGGCGCAGGCCCAGCCGGGAGCCGTCGCCGAGCAGCGTCCGAAAGCCCGGCAGATGCTCAGGGGTGCTGATCAGCAGGATCTCCCGGATTCCGGCCAGCATCAGCACCGAGAGCGGATAGTAGACCATCGGCTTGTTGTAGACCGGCAGCAGGTGCTTGGAGGTGATCGTGGTCAGCGGCCGGAGCCGGGTGCCCGAGCCCCCGGCCAGCACGATGCCCTTCATGTGCGGGCCGCCGGGTCCGTGGCATGGGCTCGGCCGCCCCGGCGCCGGCGCGCGGTAACGGCCTCCGGCGCGGCCGCCGAGGCACCGCGCGCGAGCGCGCACACCTGACGGGAGCCGGTGAGACCGGCCCCGCCGGTCACCAGGATGCGCATTCGCCGCCCCTTTCCCCCAGTGCCGCGTTCGGTCAGTTGGACGTGCGCATGCGCTTGCGGAACACCACGAGCGAGATGCCCAGCAGGAGCACCGCCATCCCGAGCAGTACGGCCACCTCGACCAGGACCGAGCCCAGCCCCTTGCCCGGTTTGGTCAGCGTGATCAGCGCGTCCATCCCCCAGCCGTGCGGGACCAGGTAGCCGATCATGTTCAGGGTCTCGCCCGCGACCTCTCGCGGCCACAGGCAGCCGCCCAGCATGCCGAGCACGATGCCCAGCGGAGGCCCGATCGCGGGAGCCTGGGAGGGCGACCGCACCAGACTGCCGACCAGCACCGCGGCGCCGGTGGACACCAGGCAGAACGAGCCGACGACCGCGGCGACGCCCAGCGGGTCTCCCCATGACACGTCGAACATCAGCGTGCTCACCACCATGATCAGGCAGGCCTGCACGATGGCGATGATGAGCCTGCTCAGCACCTCTCCGAGCAGCACCGAGCGCTCCCGCACCGGCCCGGCGAGGGAACGGCGGATCATGCCCAGCCTGCGGCTCTCGGCCAGGGCCGCGGCGACCGCCATGGAGTTGACGAAGGTGAACAGCAGCACGTTGGCGGGTGCGGTGTAGGCGAATCCGCGGGGCGTGGAGCTCTCCGCGGCGCCACTGGTGCTCACCGCCACCTGGGCCGACTCGGTCTGGGCCTTGCGTACCAGAGCCTCGGCCTCGGCCGGGGACGCGCCCGCCGCCTCGGCCGCCCGCACGGCCTCGAGCACCGCGGCCACCTTGCCGACCGCGACGTCGATCATGCCTCGTGCCGCCATGCCGCTGCCGTTGGTCTGGGTCATGACCAGTTCCAGGTCGGTGGACCCAGGCGGGATCAGCAGGCCGGCGGCGAGGGCGCCGGTCCGCACGCCGGACCGTACCTGCTCCTCGGCGTCCATCCGCTCGATCGCGAGGTCGGGGTTGGTCTCCAGCTGGCGCAGTACGGCCGTCGCGACCGGGTCGGAGTCCTGCGCGACCACCCCGATCGGTATCCGATCCTGTCCGGACGCGCTTCCGCCCAGGGCCATCCCGACGAAGAGGATGGTCACGAACGGCATGACCACCATGAAGAACAGGCCCACCTTGTCGCGGGAGTGACGGCGCAGGTTGGCCGCCACCAGGGCTCTGACCGGGCTCGGGCTCATCCGAGTAGTCCTCTCCGGAAGCCGAAGGCGGCGACGCCGCCGGCCACGAGTGCCATCCCGCAGAGTGCGGCGATCGGGCCGGCGACCGTCGCCAGGCCCCCGCCGCCACCGGCGAGCTCGGTCAGTCCCGTCGACGTCCAGCCGTTCGGGGTGAACAGCGCCACCTTCTGCAGGAAGTCCGGCAGGTTGTACATCGGCACCAGGCTGCCGCCCAGGAACGCGAAGACGAAGGAGACGCCCATGATCAGCCCGTCGGCCTGGGAGTCGGTCTTCGCCCTGCTGGCCACCAGCATGGTGATCGCGGCGGCGGCCAGCACGTGCGCGGTCCAAAGCGCGAACACCGCGAGCGGATCACCCCAGGTGGACCCGAACAGCAGCACCGAGGAGGCCCAGACGGCGCAGACGCTGACCAGTGCCAGCAGGAAGCCGACCACCCCCTTGCCCACGATCGGGATCCACGGCCGGATGGGCGCGGCACGCATCCGGTTGAGCGTGCCGAGGTTGCGCTCGGTGAGCAGGCTCCTGACCGAGGTGCCCACCACGAAGAAGGCGAAGAGCGCGGCCATGCCGGAGCCGTAGTAGACCGACAGGTCGACCTTTCCGCCCGCCATGGGGTCGCTCTCCAGGGTCAGCGCCGGGCCGCTCGCGCCGTTGCGCTCGACGAACTCCTTGACCTTGTCCGCGGAGACGCCGGCGTCCAGGGACGCCTTGACCGCGAGGGTGCGGGCGTCCACCAGGGCGGAGATCCGGTCGACGATGCTGCTCGCGACCACTCCGGCCAGCGGCGTCTCCGGGGAGGTGAGCACGGTGACCTTCCCTCCGCGCCCGGCGCCGACGTCCTGGCTGAACCCCGAGGGGAACACGATCGCCGCGCCGATGTCCCCGTCGTCGAGGGTCTGTTGCGCGTCCTTCTCCGTCGTGAAGTCGCGCAGGGTCAGCATGCCGTCGAGTTCCTTGGCCGACAGCACCTCCCGGCGCACGCTGGAGGGGAACTCCCCGCCGTCGAGATCGACGAAGCCCACGGTGGCGCGCAGGGGCGGATCGTCCCCGCCGAGGGCGAACCCGAACAGCGAGGCCAGCAGGATGGGGGCGAGCAGGGCGGTCAGCACCGCGGTACCGTCCATGAACCTGGCGCGCAGTTCGAGACGGCTCACCACGAAAAGAGCTCTCAGCATCGTCAGTCCCGCAGCTTGTTGCCGGTGAGGTGCAGGAACGCGGCCTCAAGGTCGGGTTCGATGACCTCGACGGCCGTCACGACGGCGATGCCCCGCACCGCGGCGATGAGGGTGGGCAACAGGTGACTTCCCTCGTTGACGATCAGCCGGATGGACGAGGTACCCGCCCGCACCGCCTCGGTGACCCCCTCCACCGCGCGCAGCTTGTCGGTCGCGATATCCAGGTCGCCGTCGAGGACGAGCTCGACCCGGTCCGCGCTACCGAGGGTGGAGACGAGTTCCTTGCGGGTGCCCTCGGCGACGACCTTGCCGTGGTCGATGATCCCGATGCGCTTGCAGACCCGCTCGACCTCCTCCATGTAGTGCGAGGTGTACAGCAGGCTCATGCCGTCGGCCACCAGTTGCTCGACCCCGTCCAGGATGGCCTTGCGGCTCTGCGGGTCCACCCCGACCGTCGGCTCGTCCAGGATGAGCACCTCCGGCCGGTGCAGCAGGGCCGCGCCGATGTTGATCCGGCGCTTCATCCCGCCCGAGTAGGTGTCGATCTTTCCGTCCGCCCGGTCCGACAGGCCGACGAAGTCGAGCACCTCGTCGATCCGCTTCGCCAGCTCCCGCCGGGGCAGCCCGTAGAGCCTGCCGAAGAAGCGCAGGTTCTCCCGGCCGGTCAGGTCGGGGTAGAGCGCGATCTCCTGCGGGACGTAACCGATCTTCGCCTTCGCCGCGAGCGGATCGGTCGCGACATCGTGGCCACAGACCTGTACGCTCCCCGCGTCCGGCCGTAGCAGGCCCACCAGCATGGAGATCGCGGTGCTCTTGCCCGCCCCGTTGGGACCGAGCAGGCCGTAGGCCTCCCCCTTCTCGATGAAGAAGCCGACGTCCTGTACGGCGAGGATGTCGCCGTACCTCTTGCTCAGCCCCGTACAGCTCAGGGTGGCCGTCATCGGCTTTCCTCGGCGGCGCAGCCCTCGATCGTGTCGGGCGCGGTGGCGTTCGCCACGTTGTTGGCGAAACCCTGCCGGGTGAAGTCGGCGTCGACCTGGACGTCGAGCGGGGTGTTGCCGGTGATCCGGTTCCAGGAGATGTGGTTGTCCAGGGACTCGTCGCCTCCCCAGTCCTTGGACGATCCCAGCACGAACGCCCCGCCCATGACCGAGGGGCCGCTCGGGTGGTTGTCGTGGATCCGGTTTCCCACCACGGTGACGCGGTGGGCACCGATCAGTGCGAGGCCCACCCCGGAGATCGGCGGGCCCGCCTCGCCGAGGCCGTTCGGGTTGCCCTCCCCGCTGAGCAGCCCGTTGCCGCGGAGCTCGTTCTCCGCCACCAGGCAGTCGTTCACCCCGCCCGGCAGCTCGCCCTCGTAGGTCTGGTTGAGCAGGAGCAGCCCGGCGGAGTTGCCGTGGCAGGTGTTGCGCAGCATCCGCGCCTTCGAGGAGTTGTCGACGAAGATCCCGAAGGCGTTGGCGGAGGTCTCGTTCTCCGCGACCAGCGCGTTCGCCTCGGGGCAGAAGCTCAGCGCGATGCCCGCGTACTGGCTCCCCGAGGCCCGGCAGCGCAGCACCTCGACGCCGCTGGACTCGCGGACGTAGATGCCCCAGAAGTCGTTGTCCCGCGCCTCGACGTCCTCGACGACGATCCCCTGGACCGTGTGCGCGTAGACGCCGGAGCCGGAGAAGCCGCTCACCGCCAGCCCGCGTACGGTGACGTCGCGGATGCCGTCACCGTGCACGCTGATGCCGCTGACCACGTCCTCCGACGCGTCGTGCAGCTGCGGGATGCCCACCTCCGCCGCCGCACCGGGAACCAGCCTGGTCAGCTCCGGTCCCTCACCGACCAGGGTGACCCCGCTGTGCCTGATCCACAGGCTCTCGGCGTAGGTCCCCTCGGTCAGGCGGATGGTCGCTCCCGGCCCCGCCTCGTCGAGCGCTCGCTGGATCGACTCTCCGGGTTTGACGAAGGTCTCCCCCTCCGCCTGGACAAGCGACATCACAATGCTCCCTTGGAATCGACGGTCACTATCGCCAGCGCGACGAGCAGTCCCGCGCTCAGGCCCCACCGGGCCGCGCCGGCCACCGGGGCGTCATTCTCCTGCGGCGCCAGCCGGGCCAGGGCGGCGCGGCGGCTGGCGCCCCTGATGGTGTACGACGCGCCCGTGGTCAGTGTCAGCTCGGTGGACGCGCCCAGGGCCGACGCCGCCTCGGCCAGCAGCGGGGTGGCCCACCCCTGCTCCTCGCCCCGCTCCTCGAAGTCGTGCCAGTCGAATCCGGCCGGCCGGCCGCCCACCGCCTTGATGAAGCTCTCCTTGACCGCGAACGAGGCGGCGTCCGCGAGAGGCGAGCCGGCGTGCAGTTCCCGCTCGGCGGGCGTGGTGACCCGCCTGCCGTAGGCGGCGCCGCCGTCGGAGACGGTCCTGGCGATCCGGTCCGTCTCCACGATGTCCACGCCCACCAGGACCGCCGAGCGGGTCACGCGGACACCCCGGCCGTCCCGGCCGCCTCGACGAAGGGTGCCAGGAACCGGTCGAGACAGGCCGAGTACTCGTCGGCGCGCTCGATCATCGGGATGTGCCCGCACTCCCTGACCAGGACCATCTCGTACTGCGGGTAGCCGGCCAGGGCCTTCACCCAGGCGTCGACCGGGGTCATCCGGTCGTACTCCCCCCACACGTACATCGAAGGGCAGGTCACCTTGTCCATGGCCGGCAGCACCTTGTAGACGCGGGTGGCCTTGATGCTGCGGGCCATGCTCACCATCGCGGGCGGGTGCCGCAGCAGGGTGGCGGTCGCCTCCAGCTGCTCCTCGGTGAAGAGCGGCTCGCCGTGGAACAGGGCGCTCAGCATGCGGTCGCGGAACTCCTCGCCCGCGGGCTGCACGCTCGCCCTGCGGTCGAAGCTCAGGCCGACGTCGGGGTCGGGGGTCAGACCGGGGGCCCCGCTCACCACGATGCCGCGTACCCGCTCGGGAAAGCGGCCCGCCAGGTCGATCGCGACCAGGCCGCCGAGGGAGTTGGCACAGATGATGATGTCCTTGACCCCCGCGGCGTCACAGACCTCAAGCAGCACGTCGCCGAGCCGTTCGATCGAACCGACGATCTTGCTGTCGAGCGCGCAGATGGGCTCGTTGGTGCGGAGCACCGGCCAGCCGGCGTTCTCCAGCCGCCGGTAGGGATGATCCCAGATCCAGCCTCCGGCGAACAGGGCGGACATGAACACCACGGTTGGCCGGTCACTGCCGTCAAGCCGGTGCTCGGCGGTGAAGGGGGACCAGGGGGAGGGGGTGGGCAAGATCGCACTCCAGTCACAATAGGGATTCGCGCTCGGGAATCCAGCCACAACCGCAGGCCGCGCCCTCGTCCGTGGAGAAGACGGTCTCACAGTCGGGACAGCGAGCGTATTCGCGGACCGTGGCCGGCAGCCAGATGCTGGTGAGCGCCCGGGTGCACAGTCCGCCCTTGAAGAAGCGCCGCATCGCCCGCTGGTGGGGCCGGCCGTGTACGGCGCGGACGGACTCCGGGCGGTCGAAGGCGCTCAGGGTGAACTTGCGCCTGCCGATGTCGAAGGTCGAGGCGCCGAGGAATCCCTTCGAGGCGCGCAGCGCCTTGACGACCTCCACGCTGAGCAGGTCGACCTCGGCCGCCTGCGCGCCGTCGTCGACCTCCAGCCAGGTCAGCGCCAGGGCGCCGGGACGCGCGGTACGTCCCAGGGTGGTCCGCGTGCTCACCCCGAACTCCCGCTCCTCGTCGGCCTCGGGCACGAACCTCGCCTCGAATCCCAGCGCGGCGGCGACGGCCAGCCGGTCGAAGCACCGCTGGACGCGCACCGTCTCACCGTCCCTGACCAGCAGGTCGGTCCCGGTGACGCGGATGGGCCTGCCGACGGCGGGCATGGCCAGGTAGGGGGCGCGGTGGTCGGCCTCCAGCGTCCAGGAGAGCATGGCGAACTCCTCGGTGACGGCCAGGTGCTCGACGTGGAGGCGCAGGTTGCCGAACCGGGCCAGCACCTCGCCCGCGTGGGCGGCCAGCGCGTCCCCGCTCAGCGGGCCCGCCGTGTCCGGATCGTCGAAGGCGTCCACCGACGCGGCCACGGCCTCGGCGTCCCCGCTCTGCCAGGCCTTCAGGTGGCTTTCCGCGATCTGTCGCATGTCCATGTCAGGCCTCACCGTCGAGCCTCATCGTCAAACCCCATCGAGATGGTCGTCTTCGGGGAGCCGCGCCGAGACCAGCGCGACCGCCAGCGCGCAGGCGGCGGTGTGGCTGATGGATATCCGGATCCGCTCCCTGCCCCCCGCCGCGTCGGCGAGGGCACCGCTCAGCCGTACGTCGGGCGGGTGCCCGTGCAGGCAGACCGCACTCCGGGAGCACATCGGGGTGGGCCGGGGCAGCACCTCCGCCTGGCCGAGATGCTCGGCGGTCTCCGCGACGTCCAGCAGGCGCAGCACCGCCCGCTTGGCCGCGAGGCGGCCCGCCCAGTGCTGGAGGGTGCGGCCCGTGCCCGACCGCAGACGCTCCGGGCGGGTGTAGACCTGCTCCAGCCGCATCTCGCCGAGGAGTTCCTTCGGCCGGGAGAGCCCGGCGAAGGAGACCATGGCGCAGCCCCACCGGCTCACGCGCCCCGCTCCTGGGCCAGCCGCCGCGGCGTGCCGGGATCGGTCATGCTCAGGCAGCGGGCGCCGACGCCGCGCGACAGCCCGGTGAGCGCCTTGCTGTCGCCCACCTCGACACAGAGCGTGGTCGTGGTGGTCCGCAGCGCCGTCTCGGTCCACCGCACCCGCTCGGTGAGCTGGGTGATCAGCGCCTCCCTGATCACGTCCAGATCCATGGTGGGTTCGGCGGTGACGTTGGGCACGACCGGGACGCGGGGCGGCGCCATCGGCGCGGCGCGCACCGCCTCCCGCCAGCCGGGTACCGCCGGGGCCATCAGCGGGGAGTGGAAGGCGTTGCTGACCTGGAGCGGCACGATCTTGCGGGCGCCGCTCGCCAGCTTGCCCAGCCGCTCGATCGCGGGCAGGGCGCCGGAGACCACCACGTGGCCCGGCGCGTTCTCCAGGCCCACGACGAGCGGCTCGTCCGCGGTGCCGGCCTCGGCGGCCAGCGCCTCGACCTCCTCGACCGCCAGTCCCATGACCGCGCTCATCCCGCCCGTCGCCCCGACCTCGGCCATCAGCCGGGAACGGATCTCCACCAGCCGGAGCGTGCCCGCCAGGTCGAGCACGCCCGCCGCGTACAGCGCGCTGAGCTCGCCGACGCTGTGCCCCGCGACCAGGCCGGGTTCGTGCCCGTCGGCGCGCAGCACGGCCAGCGCCGCCAGGTTGCACACGGTCACCGCCGGCTGGGCGTGCTCGGTGGCGACCAGGCGGTCCAGCGGCCCCTTGGCGCAGAGCGGCGAGATCGGCTGCCCGAGCAGCTCGTCCGCCTGGGCGAACACCTCCGCGGCCACCGGCTTGCGGCGCAGCCAGGCGCCCATGCCGACGCGGACCGTGCCCTGTCCTGGAAACAGGAACCCGAGCATGAGATCCCCCTGTCCCCCGGCTAGAGCCGCCGCCTGCGGCGGTTGGCCGCCTCGGCCGGCTTCTCGGTGCCCAGGAAGCCGATCAGCAGCTTGTTGACCTGCTCGGGGGCGTCGAGGGGGATCCAGTGACTGGCGTCCTCGATCCGCTCGTAGCGCCAGGGGCCCTTGACGTACTTGGCGGAGCCGGTCATGCCCTCCTCCATCATGGCCTTGTCACCGGCCGACCAGATGCCCAGCGTGGGGGCGAGCACCGGCGGGAAGGGCCGCTCGGGACGGAGTTCGGACTCCGGCGAGCGGTTGGCCCGGTACCAGTTCAGGCCGGCGGTCAGCGCGCCGGGGCGGGCCAGGTCGCGCAGGTAGCGGGTGTGGTCGCCCTCGCGCCCCATGATCTGCTTGAACAGCCGCCACCCGTTGCGGCGCAGCAGCGTCTCGCTCACCCCGGGGAACTGGTAGAAGAGCATGTACCAGGAGGCCGCCCGCTGCTCCAGCGTCGGAGTGGAGAACACCCCCGGGTGACCGACCGACAGCACGGCCAGGTGGTCGACCCTGCGGGGCATCAGGAACGAGTACATCCACGCGATGGCCGCACCCCAGTCGTGACCGACCAGGTGCGCCTTGCGGATGCCCAGTGCCAGGGTCAGTTCGACGACGTCGTTGACGATCGTCTGCATGTCGTAGGCTTCGATCTCCTGCGGCTTGCCGGACTCGCCGAACCCTCTCAGGTCCGGGGCGATGACCCGGAAGCCCGCCTCGACCAGCGCCGGTATCTGGTGGCGCCACAGGTAGGAGGAGTCCGGGAATCCATGCAGCAGGACCACCGGATCGCCCTCGCCCTGGTCGACGAACGCGATGTCGACGCCGTTGACGTGCAGCGTCCTGTTGACCAACGATTCCATGCTCATGCGGTCTCCCTAAACAACCGTTCGGCGAAGAACTCACTGAAGCCGAACTCCGGCACATCCTCCGGGGGCACCATGTTCAAAAGCCCCGTCACCTGCAGTGCGACGTTCTGCGACATCAACCGGCGGGCGCGCCTGCGCCGCTCGGTGGCCTCGGGCCCGAACTCCGCGTACAGCTTGCTGATGATGGCCGCGCCGAAGTTCAGGCGGTCCATCCGTGCCTTGCGCTCCTTCAGGTAGGGGTCGAAGGCCCCCACCGACCAGTCGTCGCTCTCCAGCAGGATGTCGGCGACGGTCCTGGCGTCGCGCATGCTGCACGAGAGGCCGGTGCCCAGTACGGTGTCGCCGTTTCCCGCCTCGTCGCCGATCAGCACGACCCCGTCGGTCAGCGGCGGCCCGTCGGGGATGAGCGTCATCGACGGCCAGACCGCCAGCGGCCCGGCGGGAACCGCCTGGGTCACCGCCTTGCCCCGGTCGGGCAGGCAGTTGAGCTCGAAGGCGTTCAGGAAGTTCCGCACCGCGTCGGGTCCGCGGTAGCGGTGCTGGGTGCCGGTCGCGAGGTTGAGGTAGAGCCGCGCCCGGCCGAAGCCCTGCGGGAACACCATGAACATGACGTCGCCCTCGGTGCCCATCGCCTGCACGTCGGAGGGCCAGTCGTCCAGCCCCTCGACCATCATGCCGCCGCCCCAGTGGTGCACGGAGCCGCTCATCGAGACGCCGATCTGCCGGCCCACGGCGCCGACCCGGCCGGAGGCGCCGAGCACCATCCTGGCCCTGATCTCGTGTTCGCGGCCGTCGTTGAGGTAGGTGACCGTCGGCTCCTTGCCGGGGGTGACCTTGATCCTGGCCGCGTCCATCACCAGCCTGGCGCCGTACTCCGCCGCCTGCGCCGCCATCAGCTCGCACACCGCGTGGTGCGGGAACGACTGCGGGCCACCGACCTCGGGCATCGACCGGGTCATGTCGATGGCCTCGACCTCGTCCGCGGGAATGGCCTCGTCCCAGGTCATCCACTCGCGGATCTCCCAGGCGCCGCCCGCCGCGAAGCAGTCGGCGACGCCGAGCAGCTGTGCCTCCCGAACGCCCCAGGGCGCCAGCCACTCGCCGCGCACCAGGTCCTGGTAGACCTTCTGCTTCTCCAGCAAGACGACCGACAGACCACCCGCGGCCAGCTTGCTGGCCGCGGACGCGCCCGCGATTCCGCCACCGACGACGACGACATCGGCGTACTCAACGGTCATGCCTGCCACCCTTCCCAATACGTGCGTTCTCTGGCTCGGTACCGCTTCGCCGGTCGGAAGTCGGTACCGATCGTGTAGGCGACCGGCACCATGCACACCTGGGTGACCCCGGACGGGATGTTGAGCAGTTCGCCCACCTGTCGCTCGAAGGGCACGTGCATGCAGGTGATCGTGCTGCCCAGGCCCCGGCTGCGCAGTGCCAGCTGGAAGGACCAGATCGCCGGGAAGATCGAGCCGTAGAAGGTGCTCGCCCGCATGGCGCCGAGCCGCACCTCGTGTCCGGTGTCCTCCGCGGGCTTGGCCGCCATCTGCCGCTCCCAGGCGGCGTCGATGGCCGCGATGTCCGGCGGCCGGCCGAGCACGCAGGGGATGACCAGGACGGGCACCCTCGCGATCCCCTCGGCCAGCGCGACCACCGAGGCGTTGTTCCGCCGTGCCGCCTCGCTGTTCCTTCTGCGGCCGGCGCTGGTCCATACGTCGTTGCGATGGAAGTTCCAGGAGACCCGCATCAGCTCGGCGAGCTTCTCCTTGACGGCGGGCTCGGTGACCACCAGCCAGCGCCAGTGCTGCTGGTTGTTGGCGGTCGGAGCCTGGACGGCGACCTCCAGGGCCTCCTCCACGACCTCGCGCGGCACCGGCCGGTCAAGGTCGAGCCGCCGCCGGACGGACCGGGTGGTGGTCAGCAGCCGATCGGTCTCCGAGACGTCGAACGGCGGGCCGGCCTCCTCGCGTGGCACAGACCGGTCAAGGTCGAGCCGCCGCCGGACGGACCGGGTGGTGGTCGGCAACCGATCGGTCTCCGGGCCGGCCTCCGGGGCCGGTTTCATGGCATCGCCCCCAGCAGGACGGCGCCGCGCACCGAGTCGGCCGCCGCGGTCAGCACCAGCGCCTGCTCGACCGCCTCCGACAGGTGCGGCTTCCTGACGTAGGACTCCACCTCACCGGCGTACGGGTGTTCCAGGCCGTGCAGCGCGGGGGCGATCCCGTCGCGGATCGCCAGGGCGGCCACGGCGAGGTTCATCGCGCCCGAGGCCGCCTGGCAGTCGCCGGTCTGCCCGACCGAGGTGGTGAGCAGGCCGTCCGGCACCAGTTCGAGCAGGACCGCCGCCTCGTCGGCGTCGTACCGGCCGCCGGTACCCGCGCCGACGACCAGACCGGCCTTCCCCGCGGAGAGGCCTGCCAGGCTGCGCCTGATCGACTCCCGCTCGCCCTGCTCCCCGGTGCCTGCGTGGCCGCTGCCCAGGATCCGCGCGTACGCGCGTCCCCCGCGGGCGGCGCAGTGCTCGGCCGACTCCACCAGGATGGCCACGGCCGCGGATCCGGGAACGGACCCCGTGCGCTCCCGGTCGTAGGGGGTGACCACAGTGTCCTCGGCGGCCCCGGCGGCCGTCGCCGCCGTCGTCTCGTCCGCCGCCACCACCAGCACCACGTCCGCCTTGCCCGCCTTGATCATCTCAATGGCGCAGTCCAGCGCGATCGAGGCCGAGGCCTCGCCGTTGCAGATCGTGGTGGTCGGGCCGCGCAGGCCCAGGGTCTGGCAGACCGCGCCGCCGGTGGCGTTCAGCACGACGTTGGAGAAGCTCAGCACGGCCGGCTTGTTCGGGTCGACCGCGACGCTCTCGTCGAATCCGCCGGTGCTCTCCACCGAGCCCGCCGCGGTCGCGAAGATCAGTCCGACGTTGTCCAGCGCCGCCCTGGGCAGCTTGATCCCGGCGTCCTCCCAGGCCAGCCGGGAGGCCGCGATCGCCATCCTGGACAGGTGGTTCATGTGCCGCCAGAGCGAGCGGGGCGCGAACGTCCGTCCCTCCAGCGAGGGCGCCCGGCCGGCGGCCTGGCGGCCCTCCGCGAGTGCCTCGGCCAGCTCGGCGATCCCGGTGCCCAGCCCGCTGACCGGGCCCAGCCCGGTGATCACGACCGGCCGGTCGGGCAACTCCTCGTACTCGCGCTCGCCACCCGGGGTGGTCAGCGCGAGCGCGACGTTGTTGCCGCCGAAGGCGTAGTTGTTGGAGACCACGGTCTCGATCGGCATCCGCCTGGCCACGTTGGGCACGAAGTCCAGGTCCGTCGTGGTGTCGGCGTCGAAGCCGATGGTCGGCGGCGCCATGCCGTGCCGGAGCGCCAGCACGCTGGCGACCGCCTCGACAGCGCCGGCCGCGCCCAGGGTGTGGCCGACGAAGGACTTGATGCTGCTGGTGGGCACCCGCGGCGCGCGATCGCCGAAGACCGCCCGCATCACCTTGGCCTCCATCGCGTCGTTGGCCGGCGTGCCGGTGCCGTGACCGCTGACGTAGCTCACGTCGTCGGTGCTCATGCCCGCGTCGGCCAGCGCCCGGCGTACCGCGCTCGCACCGCCCCGGCCGGTGGGGTCGGGGGCGGTCGCGTGGTAGGCGTCCGCGGACAGCCCGTACCCGGCGACCTCGGCCAGCGGGGTCGCCCCCCTGGCCAGCGCCCGGTCCAGCGGTTCGAGCAGCAGGAACGCCGCGCCCTCGCCGAGGTTGAGACCGTCTGAGCGGCTGTAGGGCGCGCAGGGTCCGGTGCTGAGCGCCTGTAGCCCGGCGAATCCGGCGTAGGTCCCGAACAGCAGCGGGTCGACGCCACCGGCCAGCACCACGTCCGCCTCGCCGGTGAGGATCTTGTCCTTGGCCAGGCCGACGGCGTTGCCGCCGGCCGCGCACGCGGTCGACACCAGGATGCGCGGCCCGCGCATGCCCAGCCGCCCGGCCACCACGTCGCCGGTGCGGTGCATGGGCTGGTAGCGGCCCGCCGCGTCGGGGGTCGCCTGGCACTTGCCGAGCACCAGCCCGAACCGGTCGGCCTCGACGTCGTCCGCCGACAGCCCCGCCTGGCCGACGGCCTGACGTGCCGCGATGAGGGCCAGCTGGGCGGTGCGGTCCAGGGCGGCGTCGGAGTCCGGCAGCTGCCCGGTGATCCACTCGGTGGGGACCTGACCCGCGTACCGGGCGGTGAACACGGCGAACGCCTCGTCGTCGACCGGGGTGACACCACCCTGGCCGGCCATGAGCCGTAGCCAGAACTCTTCCGGGTCACGGCCGATGGCGCAGATGACACCCAGACCTGTGATGACGACGGGGCGCGACGCCATGCTCACTCCTTCTCCGACGATCAACCGATCAGATGATCGGGATGCTCCAGCTCTTGGGCGTGATGTAGGGGCTGGTCAGCGTGGTGACCTCGGCGTCGCCGACGGTGAACCGCAGACCCGCCGCGGCGAACTCCGCGTCCACCCGCACCAGGCCGAGCGTGGCGCCCAGCCCGAGGCTGTGCACCGCGTACACCACCTCGCCGATGTCCTGGCCGGCGGCCAGGACCCGGGTGCCGGGCTCGGGGACCGACCCGCCGCCGCTGAAGCCGAGGGTCCGGCGGCCGACGGAGCCGTTGAACGCCTCCAGCACCGCCTCCTTGCCGATGAACGACTCCTTGGTGATGTCGACGAGCCAGTTGGCGCCGCCCTCGATGATGTTGACCCCGCCGGTCGCCTCGTGCCGGATAACCGGCTGCCGGACCTCCAGCATGGCGATCTCCAGCGCCTCGTTGCCGGCGGGCACCGCCTGCTCCAGCGACTGCCGCCACAGCTCGGCGGCCGACTCGGTGGGCACGATCATCTGGTAGCCGTACTCGCTGGTGAACCCGGTCCGCCCGAACACGATGTCCACGCCGTTCCAGGTCGTGTCCACCACGGCCTCGAACGGCAGCGAGGCCAGTTCACCGTCGATCAGCCGGCCCACCACGCCCCAGGCGTAGGGGCCCTCCAGTCCCAGGATGGTCAGGTCGCCGGAGCGGTCGACGATGTCGACGCCCTCGTCGTTGTGCTTCTGCAGGTGTTCGAGCAGGCGCGGCCCGGCGCCGCAGGAGCTCTCCAGGAACATCCCGTTCTCCCGGCCCCACACGACCACCTGGTCGACGATCTGCCCCGACTCGTCCAGGACGAGGCTCATCATGCAGCGCTCGGAGGTCAGGTACTCGACGTCGCGGGCGAGGACCCGCTGCGCGAAGTCGACGGCGCCGTCACCGCTGATCTCGATCAGGCCGAGCCCGCTCAGGTCGAGCAGCGCGGCCCGCTCCCTGAGGGCCTTGTACTCCTCGGCCGGCGTCGAAAAGCGCAGTGGGACGGTCACGTCCAGCACCTCGCCGAAGACGGTCTCCTCCGGGTGCGCGTTCGCGAGCACGGAATCCATTTCTCACACCTCTCCATGAGTGCTGCCGGCCGCCGGGTCGGCGATCGTGATGATTCCTTCGGCGGCGATGTTCCCGTCCACCCGCGCCGAGACCCGGTACTCCCCGAAGCCTCTGCCGCCCGCGCTCCGCTCCGCGGTCAGGACCAGCTGGTCACCGGGGACGATCCGGCGGCGGAAGCGCATCGACCTGACCCCCGCCAAGTAACTGATCTTGCTTGTCCCGGTGAGCGAGAAGACCACTCCGGCGAGCTGGGCCATCGCCTCGATGACCACGACGCCCGGCAGGATCGCCTCGTCGGGGAAGTGCCCCTGGAACCAGATCTCGGTCCCGGCGACGTTCTTGATCGCGGTGCCTTTGACGCCCGGCTCGACCTTGTCGACGCGGTCGAGCAGCAGCATCGGCCAGCGATGCGGGATCAGCTCCCTGATCTGGTCGTTGTTCAGGCTGAGCGATTCCCTGGACGACTGGGCAACGGTCATACCGCGGCTGCCGCTCGCAGTTCGGGCTTGATCGTCTCCGCGAGCCGGGACACCGAGCCGAAGACCGCCATCTCGCTGTCGTAGAGGGCCACCCCGAACTCCGCCTCGATCGCGACGTAGAGCTCAAGGATGTCCAGGCTGTCCAGCTCAAGGCCGCGGCCGAACAGGGGCTGGTCGTCGGTGATCCAGTTCGGCTCGATCTCCAGATCCAGCCGGTTCACGATCATCTTCTTGATCTGGTCACACGCCTGCTGACGCTGGGCAGCCCTGGCGCGCAGCTCGTCGATGGTCATCTTTCCTCCGTGCTCGTGCTGTCGAAGCTCGTGCTTTTGATGACAGGCTCAGCCCAGGCCGCCGCCGTGGGCGACCATCACCTCTCCGGTGACGTACGAGGCCTTGTCCGAGGCGAGGAAGCTCACGATCGACGCGATCTCCTCGGGCCTGCCCATCCGGCCCAGCCGGATGCGGGACTCGTACTGCTTCCTGATCTGGGCGGGAACGCTGCGGGTCATGTCGGTGGCGACGAAGCCAGGGGCCACCACGTTGACCCGGACGCCGTGCGGCGCCGCCTCGTAGGACAGCGCCTTGCTGAAGGCGATGATCGCCCCCTTGGACGCCACGTAGTTCGTCTGGCCGGGGAAGCCACCGTCGAGCCCGCTGACCGACGACAGCGTCACGATCGAGCCGCGCCGCTGGTGCTGCATGATCCGGAGAGCCTCCCGGCAGCTCAGGAAGGTGCCGGTGACGTTGACGTCCATCGGCTCGCGGAACTGCGCAAGGCTCATGGCGACGAGGTGCCGGTCGCGGGTGATGCCCGCGCTGGTCACCAGCACGTCCAGCCGGCCGAAGTCGGAGCGCAGGCCGCGGAAGAGCTGCTGGACCTCCTCCTCCTTGGTGACGTCGGCCTGTACGGCCGTCGCGCCGCCACCCTCCTGCTCGATCTGGGCGACGAGGTCCTTGGCGTCCTGCTCGGCGCGCAGGTAGTTGACCACGACGTGAGCGCCTTCCCTGGCCAGATCGAGCGCCACCGCCCGCCCGATTCCGCGCGACCCGCCTGTTACCAGGGCCACCGAGCCTTCGGTAAAGAGCATCCTCGTCTCCAGGGTGTCAGTGGTGAGGTGAAAGGGAGCCGACCTGATCGTCCGCTTGCAAGGGGAGAGGCTACTGAAGCCGGTTTTCAGCCCGATATCATCCGGATATCCGGCTATTGACGCTGATGACAGCGGTACGGAACGCTGACGCCCATGGACGAGCTCGATGTCGAGGTGTTGATTGTCGGAGGCGGCCCGGTCGGCCTGTCCGCCTCGATCGAGCTTTCGAGGTACGGGATATCCTCGTTGCTCGTCGAGAGGCACCAGAAGACCTCCCTCTTTCCCAAGGCCCGGCTCATCTCGACCAGGACCATGGAACTGGTCAGGGCGTGGGGAATCCAGGACGAGGTCGAACGCGCCGGACTGCCCCGCGAGGAGACCCTGGCGGTGGGCGTCGGAACGTCGCTGACCGATGACGACTTCCTGCGGGCGGTCGCGCCGCTGCACGAGGACGCCCCGCAGAGCCCGACCTACACCTACATCTGCGCCCAGGACCGTTTCGAGGTGATCCTGCGCGCGCTCGCCGAGGCGCAGCCGGGCGCCGACGTCCGTTTCGACACGACCATGACGGAGATGCGGAAGACCCCGGACGGCGTCGAGGCGGTGATCGAGTCCGCGGGGGTCCGCCGCGGAGTCCGCGCCCGCTACCTGGTGGCCGCCGACGGCGGCCGGAGCACCACGAGGGACGCGCTCGGCATCGCCATGACCGGCCCTCCCCCGCTGGGCAACATGATCAGCGTCATGTTCGACGCCGACCTGGGGCCGCTGCTCCGTGATCGCCAGGCCGCGCTCTACTTCCTGCTCAGCAACCCGCCGTGCGCGGTGGAGGCGGTGGACAACCGGCGCCGGTGGATGATCCAGACCGGGTACGACCCGGCGCACGGCGGCAGCCCCGACGACTTCACCGAGGAGGTCTGCGTCGCGGCGGTGCGGTCCGCGGCGGGCATCCCCGACCTGGCGGTGAACATCGTGGGCATCATGCCCTGGCTCCAGCAGGCCGTGGTCGCCGACGAGTTCCGCAGCGGCCAGGTCTTCCTCGCGGGGGACGCGGCGCACGTGGCCACCCCGCAGGGCGGGTTCGGCATGAACTGCGGCATCCAGGACGCGCACAACCTCGGCTGGAAGCTCGCCGCCGTGCTCCGGGGCACCGCGGGGGCCGGTCTTCTCGACACCTACACGCCCGAGCGGCGCCCGATCTCCGACCGTACGGTCACCGAGAGCCTGAACAACGCGCTCATCACCTTCCAGATGATGGAGGGCCGCCTGACCATGCAGGAGTCGATCGACCAGCAGGCGGGCCGGCGCAGCTCGGAGGGCCTGGTGCTCGGCTTCCACTACGACTCCGCCGCCGTCGTCGCGGACGGGACGCCCGCCCCCGAACCCGCCGACCCCTACCGGACCTACCTGCCGACCGCCCGCCCCGGCCACCGCATGCCCCACGTCTGGCTGTCGCGGCGGGGCGGTCAGGTCTCCACCTTGGACCTGCTGGGCAGCTCGTTCACCCTGATGACGCCCGCGGGCACCGGCTGGGCGCAGGCCGCCAAGCAGGCGGCCCAGGACACCGGGGTCGCCGTCACCGCGCTGGAGATCTCCGCCGACGGCTCGGCGGAGCTCACCTCACCGACGTGGGCGGAGGAGTTCGGCGTGGGCACCGCCGGAGCCGTACTCATCCGCCCCGACGGTCACGTCGGCTGGCGCTCCCCCGGCGCGGAGGCGTCGGCGAACGCGCTGACCGGCGCCCTGGACACCATCCTGGCGAGGTTGTAGCCGTCGTGGCCGGCGAGCTCGTCGACCGATCCCCGGTAGGACCCCGAGCAGAGCCGCGCCGCCGCCATCCGCAGGGTCAGCGGGCACCCCGAGGAACTGGCCGCGAGCCTGGTCATCGCCTGCGGCTCGGCCTCCATCCTGGCGGTGCCGACCAGCATGACCGCCAGTGCCCTGGACTCCTCGAAGCCCAGCGGCCGGACGAACTCCCGGTGCGCGCCCTGGCGGGCCACGAACTCGTCGAGCGGATCCCGGCTCGTGACGATCACCCGGCAGTGCGCGCCGCCCGGCAGCAGCGGGATGACCTGGGCGCTGTCGCGGGCGTTGTCCAGCACGACGAGCAGCCGCCGGCGCGCCGTCCTGCTGCGGTACAGGGCCAGCTTCTCACTGAGATCCTCGGGGATGGCCTGGTCGGCCACGCCGAGCGCGCGCAGGAAACGGCCGGCGACGACACCGGGGGTCAGGGCCGCCGCGCCCTCGTCCCCCTGCAGGTCGGCGAAGAGCTGCCCGTCGGGGAACTGGGCGATCCTGCGGTGCGCCCACCGCAGGGCCAGCGCGGTCTTTCCGAAGCCGCCCAGACCCGTCACGACCACCGTTCCCGGCCCGGTCGTCTCCGGGGAGAAGCGGAGCGCGTCGTCCAGGACGGCGAGCTCCGCGGTACGCCCGGTGAACGGCAGGGCCTGCGGGGGGAGCTGGGAGGGGATGACGAACTCCTCGGCCCGCCGCACCCCCGACACCTCCATCAGCGCGGACTCGTCCCGCAGGATCTGGTCGTGCAGCCGCCTCAGCTCCGGGCCGGGCTCCAGCCCGACCTGTTCCACCAGGTGCCGCCGGCCCTCCTGGTAGGTCCGCAGTGACTCGGCGCGGCGCCCCGAGCGGTACTGGGCCAGCATCAGCTGCGCCCGGGCGCGCTCCCTGAGCGGGTGCTCCTCCACCACGGGAACCAGTTCCGCGATCACCTTGAGGTGGTTGCCGAGCTCCAGCTCCAGCTCCAGGCAGGCCTCGATCGCCTCCAGCCGCGACTCCCGCAGCCGGGCCGCGTCGTAGCGCATGCTGTGGATGTCCTCGAACGGGGTTCCCCGCCACAGGGAGAGCGCGTCCCGCAGCATGGCGATCGCACCCTCCCGATCGCCCCCGGCGGCCTGCCGGCGCGCCCGCGCCACGAGGTCGTCGAAGCGGAGCCTGTCGATCTGCTCGGGGGCCGCCCTGAGCAGGTAGCCGGGGCTCGACGTCATGATGTCGTCCGCCCGGTCCCCCAGTGCCCTGCGCAGCCGCGACACGCAGATGGCGATCTGCCCGCGGGCGCTCTGCGGGGCGTGCCCGCCCCACACCGCCTCGATCAGCCGGTCCACCCCGACGACGCGGCCCGCGTTCAGTACCAGGCTGGCCAGGATCGCGCGCTCCCTGGGGCCGCCGATCCGAAGCTCCTCGCCCTTCCTGAACACCCCGAGCGGCCCCATGATCCGAAACTCGAGTGGTTCGTCCATCACTGGATCCGCATCAGGTACTTCTCAAGCTCGTCGGCGGCCCGAAGGGTACCGCCCGAGGCATGCAGATCCTTCTGCATCTCCCCCGTGCACCGCTGGATGACCTCGCTGCCCGCCACCTCCAGCACCGCCTGGAGCAGCAGTTCCCCGGTGACCTCCTCCGGCGGGATGGACCGGCCGAGGTTCAGCTCCTCGATCCGCCGGGCGGCCACCGCGTCGATGGACGACGTCGGGACGACCACCATCGGGCAGCCGGAGTGCAGTGCCTCCATCACGGTGCCCATGCCCCCGTGGGTGACGGCCACCGAGGCGTGCTGGAGCACCTTGTAGTGCGGCATCCACCGATGCGCCTCGATGTTGGGGGGCAGCGGGCCCAGGTCCGCGGGGTCCATTCCGTCCGCGACCGTGATCACCACGTGCCACGGAACGCCGGTGAAGGTCCGTACGCACATCTGGAAGAAGTCCGGATACTCGTTGAAGACCGCGCCGAACGAGACGAGCGCGACCGGAAGCCCGCTGGCCGGCGGCTGCCACTCGCCCAGGAAGTTCCGCTCGCCCAGGCACGGCCCCACGAACGCGAACCGCTCGTCGAAGCTGTCACCGACGTACTGGAAGGACCGCGGCATGTTGATGATGCTGAAGTCCTGGATCTCCCACCACAGCTCCGCGGGCGGGACGTCGACCCCGTGCGCACTGGACAGGGCGCTGATCCGGGCGAACATGTCGTCCACCCAGTTCGGCATGGACTGCTCGGCCCCGTCGGAGTTGTAGATCGCGTTCAGGTACGAGAAGTTCGCGTTCGACGCGAACATCGGGATGAGCTGGGTCGCGGGCCGGTTCCACTTCCTGGCCAGGATGCGCCCCGCGTAGAGGATGGAGGTGTCGTAGACGATCATGTCGGGAAGGTCGTCGGCCGGGTAGGACTCCAGGGCCGCCAGCATGTCCGCGCTCTCGTCGAGCAGGACCGAGAGCAGGTAGAGCGGGTCGCGCGCCAGGTTCAGGAAGTCCGAGTCCCGGTACTTCGAGTCGTAGCGCAGCGCGGTGGCGCCGGCCTCCTCCACGATGCCCACCATCATGTCTCCGGTCAGATAGGAGACGCGGTTTCCTCTGCGGACCAGCTCCGTCACCACGGCCAGGTTGGGGATCACGTGGCCATGGTCGGGATGAACCAGGAAGAGGAAATGTTTCGCCATCTGGGAGAATCCTGTCTCTCTGGGATTTCTGACCTGATAAGCACTGATTTCGCGACAAAAAAACTAGCCCATCGGCGACAAATCAGTCACTGCGATCTGTCGGCAATGCTAGTTAGGGCCCATTTAGGGCAACACCCCTAACCGTCTTCCACAGGCGCGCGCGCCCGGGATCGAGTTCACAACGCGATAACGGAAAAAGAGCGCCACCCTAGCCGGGCCGCCATTCATCCGCAACGAACGGCGACGGAGACTGGGGTACCGGGTGAAGTGTTAGGGGTTACCCCTAGCCATTCCGGGACCGCCGCCGGCCACCTCCCGGGGTGCCGGTTTCCGCCTGGATACAGGGGCTCCCCCGATTCCCGCCGGTCATTATGCTGGGCCGAGCTTTCGAGAAAGGGACTGCCATGACCACGCGTGTCTGGGACTATCTGCGGGAATACGACAGCGAGCAGAAGGACATCATGGACGCCGTCGAGACGGTGTTCCGGTCAGGGCAACTGGTCCTCGGTGAGAGCGTCCGCTCCTTCGAGGCGGAGTTCGCCGGCTACCACGGGGTGGGGCACTGCGTCGGCGTCGACAACGGCACCAACGCGATCAAGCTGGGGTTGCAGGCCCTGGGGGTCGGCCCCGGCGACGAGGTGATCACGGTCTCCAACACCGCGGCGCCGACGGTGGTCGCGATCGACGCCGTCGGCGCGACCCCGGTCTTCGTGGACGTGCGCCGGGATGACTACCTGATGGACACCGCCCAGGTGGAGGCCGCCATCACCGAGCGGACCCGGTGCCTGCTGCCGGTCCACCTGTACGGCCAGTGCGTCGAGATGGAGCCGCTGGAGCGGCTCGCGGCCGGGCACGACCTGATGATCCTTGAGGACTGCGCGCAGGCGCACGGCGCCCGCCACCACGGGCGCGTCGCGGGATCGATGGGGAAGGCGGCCGGGTTCTCCTTCTACCCGACCAAGGTGCTCGGCGCCTACGGGGACGGCGGCGCGACGCTCACCTCCGACGACGAGGTCGAGCGGAACCTGCGCAGGCTGCGCTACTACGGCATGGAGAAGACCTACTACGTCGTCGAGACCCCCGGCCACAACAGCAGGCTGGACGAGTTGCAGGCCGAGATCCTCCGGCGCAAGCTGCGCCGGCTCGACCAGTACATCGCCGACCGGCGAGCCGTGGCGGCCCGTTACGCCGACGGCCTCGGCGACACCGAACTCGTCCTTCCCGCGCTCGCCGAGGGCAACGACCACGTCTACTACGTCTACGTGGTGCGCCACCCCCGCCGCGACGACATCATCGAGGCGCTGAAGGCGTACGACATCCAGCTGAACATCAGCTACCCGTGGCCGGTCCACACCATGACCGGATTCGCCCACCTCGGCTACGGCAGGGGCAGCCTGCCCGTCACCGAGGAGCTGGCCGGTGAGATCTTCTCGCTGCCGATGTACCCGTCGCTGCCCGGCGACGTCCAGGACAGGGTGATCAGCGCGCTGCGAGAGGTGCTGGCGGCGTTGTAGTCAGGGTGGTCAGGCAGAACAGCAGGCTGCGTGCCTGGATGTTGAGATAGAAGCTGTGCCGCAGCAGCTCTCCGAGCTGGGACACGCTCAGCCAGCGGTACTCGGGGTGGTCGATCCCGGCGGCCTCGTCGGTGTGCACGATGAGATAGCGGTTGCGGGCGCGGTGGAAACGCCCGCCCTCCTCCGACAGGATCGTCTCGAACCGGACCCGCTCGGGGCCGGCCCCCAGCACCTCGTCCAGGAAGGGCGGGCGCGCCCCGGCGGGCAGGTGGTCGTAGCTCTCCGGGGTGCACTGCACGGTCGGCCCCAGTTCCACCACGTCGGCGTAGCCCGGCTCGACCCGCGCGTGCACCAGGGCGTGCAGCACTCCGCCGATCTCTCCGACCAGGAACGCGATGACCCCGGTCCCGAAGGGTTCGATCATGGGCTGGTCCCAGCGGCCGACCTCGCGCCCGCCCGCCTCCACGCTCACCCCGACGACGTCGAAGTAGCGGCCGGTCTCGTGGGAGATCAGCTCGTCCGTCCGCCGCCAGCCCCGCACCTCGTCGAGAGGGATCAGCCTGACCTGCGGGTCGGTCCTGGTGCGCATGTCGGTGATCCAGCTCAGCACCTCCCCCATGGTGTGCGGGCCGGCCTCGCCCGGATCGCAGGAGCGGACGAGCGCGGCGCGGAACCCGTCGCCCGGCTCCGTCGAAAGCGCCGCGGTCAGGGCCGACGTCAGCCCGGCTCCGGAGAACGGCATGCAGGCCAGCACGGTCCGCGCGTCCATGTTCACCAGATCCGGCACCGACATCAGGGTGTGCAACTGGCCGAGGGTCAGCCAGCAGAAGCCCTCGGCGACCTCGATCTCCCCGGTGATCTCAACGATCATGTTCCGGTTGCGCTTCCGGTAGAACCAGGCGCCCTGCTCGGACTGGCGGATGTCCGCGATCACCTCGTGGCCCGAGGTGTCGAGGAAGTGGTCGAGATAGGGGACCGGCCTGCCCTGGTGCACCCGGGTGTAGTTGCTCCGGGTGGCCTGCACGGTGGGAGAGAGCTGCAGGCCGTTGTGGTTGCCCGGTTCGTGCTTGGCCTGCATGAGGAGGTGCAGGACTCCGTCGATCTCCTTGACCAGGATGCCCAGGATGCCGATCTCCGGCTGGTTGATGATCGGCTGGGACCAGTGGGAGACCGTCCGGCCGGGAACGTGGACGTCCAGACCCTCGACGCTGAAGAACTTTCCGGTCCGATGCCGGATGTTCCCGGTGTGCCGCTCCACCTCCCACCCGGACAGCCCGTTCAACGGCACCTTCCGCACGTTCATGTACGTACGGCTCGCCGTCTCGGCCAGCCATCGGTGGAACTCGTCGAGTGTCGCGAACCACCCACCCGGGGAGAGCACGGATTCCGCGAGCCGCACCTGCAACGGTGAACGAGTCTGCCGCCGGGAGGGTACGGCCATGCTGGCTCCTTTGATACGAAATTTCATCTTCCGACGGTCGCGGCGGGGGGGGGGCCCCCCCCGGGGGGGCGGCGCCCCCCCCCCCACAGCGGCGAGGCGCCGCCGGGGCGACCGCAGTAGGCAAAAGATCCAAGGGCCAGGGCCTAGGCGAGGAGGACGGCCGGGC